>CAMAWC010000002.1 GCA_945861875.1 Bordetella parapertussis | reverse complement strand
TCGGGGAGCGGGAATCCACCTTGACCTAAAGCGTGGATTCATTGAGTCAAAATGGATTCCCGCTTGGCCGTTCCTCGAAACTTCGTCTCGCTGCGCGAGACTCGTTTGGCCGTTCCTCGAAACTTCGTCTCGCTGCGCGAGACTCGTTTTCGCGGGAATGACGATTTCTGGACTTAATCCGAGCTTCCCTGGGAATTCCCACCCGGGTGAGGGTTAGCTCGAAGCAGGGCGTCTGCGTAAAAGGCGGGCGCACGCGCTGGCTGCCTGGGCTCGCAGCCGGCAGCCAGCGCAACGCCCCGCGGCCTTCGGACCCTCGCCATTTTTTAGGCTGATGGCTGGAAAGGCCCGTCTGGCGCGGGTTTGCAGCCGGTTTGCCGTGCTGCTGATGGTGGTGCTGTGGCCAACGTGGCCGCCGGTGGCCAGGCCGGGCATTGGCCGCGTCGGATGTTGCGGTCGCGGTGTCAGGCGGCGAATTTCTCGCATTCCTTGGCGCAGCTGGCGCAGGCCTCGGCGCAGTTGCGGCACTCGAGGTGTTTTTTCTCGTGCTTGCGGCATTCCTTTTCGCAATCGAGGCAGGCGGCCTTGGCGATGCGCGCCATTTCCTTGGCGCGTTTGGAGCCTTGCGCGACGAGTTTGCGCGTGCCTTCGCACAGCGCCAGGGTTTCGCTCACGCTGCGCGCGCATCCGGCAAGCGATTTGTCGCCGTCGCCCAAAAGAATCAGGCAGTGCGCCAGGCAGGCCTCACCCTTGTTGATGCAATCGCTCAGCGAATCGATGAACACTTCGCCCTCGGCCGATGCGCCGTGGTGCTGATGAGCGCCTGCAGCAGCGGGGGCTTTGCCCTTTGCCGCGGCTTTGTCAGCTTGTGCGTTGGCGTTGCCGCCGGCCAGCGCCAACGCCGCCAGTGCGCCGATACCGCCCAGCCATTCCCTGCGTTCCATGTGTGTTCCTTTCAAGGTGAAGTCCTGATTGAGGTCCTGATTGAAGTCCTGACGGGTTGCCGGCTGAGTATACCCCCCCCACCGACAGTCTGGCCAAACGGTCAAAGGGGTATGTCCGCCTGAGGTTTCCCCGTGCCAGCCCGAACCGGGCCGCTTGCAACATTCGCTTTCAAGCGGTTCCTAGCCGCCGCTCCCGCCTGAAGCGGCGGCAGGCGCGCAGGGAATGCACAGCACCACGGTGGTTCCGACCCCGATCCGGCTTTCGATCTGCATTGTTCCGCCGTGTAGATGGAGGATTTCCTTCACGATGCTTATGCCCAAACCCGTGCCCGGAACCTTGCCGGAAGTATCCACCCGGTAAAACCGCTCGCCGACGCGCGCAAGTTGTTGCGTCGTCATGCCGATGCCGTGGTCGGTGATGCTGACGCAGGCGCGCACCGGGAGGTCGCCGTCGCCCGGAAGCAGCGCCAGATTGACCTCCACGCCGCGGCCCGGGGGGGAGTATTTATAGGCGTTGGACAGCACGTTGCTGAAGGCCTGGACGAGTTTCTTGCGGTCGGCGCGAATCCCAAACGGGCCGGTGGCAGCCGCTTGTGCGGGCGGACTGTATCCTTCGGGCACCGGAAACTCTTTGAGTATTTCGGCGAGCAGGGCGTGCAGGTCCAGGTCTTCAATGATGAAGTCTTTGCCGCGCTGCTCATCAATGCGCACCAGATCGAGCAGCTCATTGACGATGGACACCGTCTGCCTGGATTGCCTTACGATCGTGGTCAAAAAATCACGCCGGTCCGCCTCGTTAAACTCGCGAGTGAGCAGAAGTTCGGCGAAGCCATAGATGGTGGTCATCGGGGTGCGCAATTCGTGCGCGGCGAAGGAGACAAATTCGCTCTTGAGGCGATCGACTTCGGTTTCGCGCGTGACATCGCGAACATAGAGGATCTGCGACGCTGCCGTCGAATCGGCAATGCGCAAAGCGCATTGGAGCACGCATTTGGTGTCGCCGGCGATTTCGATCAGATGCCGCCGCGGGCCTGCGCCACCGGCAGCCGGGACGACCTGCGCCTCACGCAGCGCACTCAGCCCAGGAAAACGCCCCTGCGCGCTGCAAACGAGCGCCAGTTTGGCTGAGAACGCGGCGTCATCCAAACCTGCGATCTGCGGCCACGCCAGGCCGGTCAGGCGCAGGAAAGCCGGACTCGCATAGATCACGCACCGGCGGCCGTCGAAGGAGACAAAACCGTCCGGGCTGAGTTCAAAGATCGCGTTCAGTTGCGCACTCGCCGTCTCGCGCGCCGCAAGCGCGCGAAAGAGTATGAGGAACAGGCATGCCAGCAGAATGCTCATCGCCGCCGCCGCCCCCAAAACATTGTTTTGGCGGGCCTGGTATGGGGCGAGCACATCGCTCAGCGCCTCCCCCAACGCAAAAGTCATGCCGTATTCGCGCAGCGTGTAGTAACCGTAAATCCGGTCCTGGCCATCGACAGCCCCGATCCGTCGAAAACTGCCCGCCTCTGGTCCGTTCTCCATCAGGAAAGGCCGGTCTCTGGGGATCAGCAGGCCCAGGTCCGATTGGAGGGCCGGATAGCGCGCCATCACCTCCCCCGTATTGCGGATCACCGTGGCAACCGAATCTTTGCCGCTAAGCAATTTTTTTGCAAATCCGGCGAACTGGTCCGGACTTACCGACACCACCATCACCCCGTTGAACCGGCCGTTCTGGAAGATCGGCCTGGTGAGCTGGATCGACCACTTCCCGGAAACCTTGCCCAGGAGCGGCCTGCTGACGAACAGGTTGTCCGCATTGCCGCCTTGCTGATGAACCTTGAAGTGCTCGCGCTCGCTCAAATTCGTGCGATCAGTCGTCGGCGCGAGGTTGGAGAACGCAAGGATTCCGTCCTTGTCGATCACCGCAACCTGAAAGGTAAGATCGTCGATGTTCGCCTTTGTTTTCAAGACCAGCGTCGAGAATTTCTGCCAATCACCGTCCCAATGGTCGCGCACGTCAAGCATGAACTCATTGATGCGCTTTAGCGTGGAGCGCGAATACTCCGCGAACACCTGGGCCTGGGCGGAGGTTCGCAACTCCGCTTCGTGCGTGTAGTCGGCGTGGCTGCGATAAAGCTCATACCCGGTGGCCATCCAGATAATGGCAAGGCACAAGAGCGCCAGCAGAACCAGCTGCGACTTGATCCGGGGCGTCGTATGTTTCAGGGCAGCACCGCTTCGTCGCTAAATTGCTCCGCAATGCGGGCAAACTCGTCCTGGATAAGCAGGAACTGGTCGCAAATATCCGGATCAAAATGGCTGCCCCGGCCCTCGCGGATGATGGCCACCGCCTTTTCATGCGGCATGCCGGCCTTGTAAACGCGGGTCGAGATCAGGGCGTCGTAAACGTCCGCCACCGCCATGATGCGCGCCGACAGCGGGATGGACTCACCGCAGAGGCCCTGCGGGTAGCCGCTGCCATTCCATTTTTCGTGGTGACCGTAGGCGATCTCGTGTGCGCAGCGCAGGAAGGAGCTGCTCCCGCCCACGCCCTTTTCGGCGGCGACGATGGCGTCCCTGCCGCAAGTCGCGTGCGTCTTCATGATCTCGAATTCCTCCACCGTGAGCTTGCCCGGTTTGAGCAGGATGTGATCGGGGATGGCGACCTTGCCGATGTCGTGAAGCGGAGCCGACTTGTACAGCAGCTCTATGGTCTCATCATCGAGCTGCTGCCTGAAACGCGGATGGCTCCTGCTCAGGGCGCTGGCGAGCTCCCGCACGTAATTTTGCGTGCGACGCAGGTGCATTCCCGTCTCGTTGTCACGGGATTCGGCGAGCCTGGAGAATGCGATGATGGTGGCGTCCTGCGCTCTCTCCAACTCCTCCGATTTGCGTTTCAAGTCGGCATTTGCCTGCTCCAGCTCCGCCGTGCGCTCGCGCACCTTGTGATCCAGGTTGGCGTTCTGATCGGCGATGATGCGCAATGTGCGGCCAAGTTCGACATGATGCTTGGCGCGGGCGAGGACGAGCCCGGGTGAAAAAGGTTTGCCGATGTAGTCGTTGGCACCCAGGTCGAGCCCCTTGCGCTCGTCTTCAGCGCTGGTCAGCGAGGTAAGAAAAACGATGGGCACATGTTCCAAATCGCGGTTTTTTCGCAAGATGGCGCAGATCTCATAACCATCACGGTTCGGCATGATCACATCGAGCAGGATCAGGTCAGCGGGTTTGCCCGACGCGATGTAGGCGAGAAATTTCGAGTCATCCGAAAACGGGTGCACCCGGAAATCGTTTGCCAGCAGGTCGGTGAGGATGTGCAGGTTCTCGGGCTGGTCATCGAGGATCAGCACGTCGGGTTTGTCGGCGATCAACAAGTAGCTCATAGGTGTGTCTCTTCCAGTTCTGCCATCACAGGCCGAAGTTTTTCCATTGCCGCGTCAAAATCGAAACGCGCCACGCAGGCGCTCATCTGGTCCACATCCGCGCGCCGCGCCGCGGGAAATTGGTCTGGCAGTGCCGCCCTGAGTTCTTCGGTCGTTTGTATCGCCGCGCCATCCGCCTCTTCCAGCTGGGAATAAAGCAGCCGGGCCAGCGCGTAAGGATTGACCCCGCCCCGCCCGGGTGCGGCCGGACTGACCCCTGCCAGGACCTCAAGATGACGGCGTGCCGCAGCGAGTGTCGCGAGAAGAAAAAAATCCAGCTGCCCGGACATTTCCTGCGGGCAGGGCTCGTGCCGCCGCCAGAACTGTTCGGCGTCATGGGCCGCCTGCTGCAGCTTTACGGCGCCGACCTGTCCGCCCATGCCCTTGAGCGTATGCGCGATACGAAACGCGCCGGTGTAGTCTTGTGCGTCGATCAGGGTTGCCAGGCGCGCGGAGTCGTCCGCGTGGTGTTCCACCATCTGCTGCAAAACGCGCACCATCACCGCGGATTTGTGATTGGTGCTGTTCGCCAGCGTATCGAGGTCAAGATATTCCCCCTCCTGCGCAAGCGCGCCCGGCGACCCCGCGGCCTGCATGGGCGCGCCGGCAACCGGAAAATGCGCGTCAACCGCCGTGGCCGGGAGCCACTTCAGCAAAGCGCTGTAAAGGACTTCGGGCTCCACCGGCTTGGCCAGGTGTTCGTCCATACCCGCGCTGATGCACGCTTGGCGGTCCTCGGCAAACGCGTTTGCCGTCATGGCGAGTATGGGAATGGTTTTCCATGCCGGCAACGCCCTGATCCGGCGTGTCGCCTCAAGGCCGTCCATTACGGGCATTTGCATGTCCATCAAGACCAGGTCATAGGTTTTGCGCATGGCCATGTCGAGCGCCAATTGGCCGTTGCCCGCGACCTCGATGTTGAAATCGAAGTCCGACAGCAATTCGAGCATGATCTCGCTGTTGACCGGGTTGTCTTCCACCAGCAGTACGCTTGCCCCGCGGTGGCTCGAACGCAGGGTCAGCTTCGCCAGCGACGCCTGTCCGGGCGGCACTACGGCGGCGGCGTCGTTGTTCGTCAGGCGCACGAGCGCATCGTGCAGGGTGGACATTGTGACCGGCTTGGACAGCACCTCCCGGATGCCTTCGAGTTTGGCCTGTTGCGGCAGGGCTGGATCGTCATAGGCGGTAACAATCAGGGTGATCGGGTGCTGCGCGAGTTTCATTTGGCCAAGGCGCTGGGCGGTCTGTATCCCGCTGAGCCCCGGCATGCGCCAATCGAGCAGCAGGACGCCAAACGGGTCCATGTCGCGGCTGGCTTTTTCGATCTTCTCAAGCGCGGCTTCGCCCGAGTCGGCCTCTTCGGTGCGCAAACCGAGGCTCCCGAGCATTGTCGCCAGGACCAGGCGCGCTTCGGGCTTGTCATCGACCACCAGGGCGCGGCAACCTTGCAAGTTCGGTCTGCCTTGTGGCCGGCCGGGCAGGCCGGCCGCGCCTTTTTGCAGGCGCAGGGTGGCCCAGAAACTGCTGCCCACGCCCGGGATGCTCGCCACACCGACCTCCCCGCCCATGAGCGCTGCGATGTGGCGGTTAATGGCAAGGCCCAGGCCCGAACCGCCGTATTTGCGTGTGGTGGATCCGTCGCCCTGTTCAAAGGGCTCGAACACCCGTTGCGCCTCCTCCGGCGTGAGCCCGATGCCGGTATCGTTGACCTCGAAACGGACCAGCAGGCCGGACGGTATGTCCTCGACCAGGCGCGCGCGAACGATAATGTGGCCGATCTGGGTGAACTTCACCGCATTGCCGACAAAATTAAGGATTAACTGCGCCAGCCGCAACGGGTCGCCGCGCAGGGGGCCGGTAAGGCGGGCGTCGATATCTGAGATGATTTCCAAATCCTTGTGTTTTACCTCGTCCGAGACCAGGTTGAAGACCTTGTGGAGCAGCACCTCCTCAAGCAGAAAATCGACCTCTTCAATCCTGAATTTCCCCGATCTGATGCGTGCGATGTCCAGGATGTTGTTAATGATGGACAGCAGGTGTTGCGACGCGTCCTGGATATGCGAGAGTTTTTCCCGGTTCCACGCGTCCTGCTCCGGCCGCTGCAACATGAGGTAGGAAAGGCCGACGATGGCGTTGATCGGTGTGCGAATCTCGTGGCTGGTATTGGCGACGAATTCGTTGGTGGCGCGCGATGCGGTTTCTGCCTCATCCCTGAGTTCGGTCAGTTTGAGGTTGTTCTTTTTAAGCAGCCGCTCGCTATGCCTTACGTGGTTGAACATAAGGGACAGCAAGAATGCGCAAATGAGCGCACCCGCGAGGGTGGCCAGTAGCGATGCAAGCGCAATCTCGCCGACTTTTTCAAGGATCTCACGCCTTTCGACCTGGGCGACAACAGCCCAGGGAAACGGCGGGACGGTATGAACCGCTCCCACGACCTCTCTCCCCTGCCCGTCCGGGCCTTGAAAATTCGAACCGTCGATTTTCACTTGTCCCAGGCGTATAAGCTCGGGCGCGATGCCGCCAAAGGAAGAAATCTGTTCGCTGGCTGATAGCGTCATCCTTATGACAGTCTTCAAGCCTTCCGGCGCGGTCCGCACAAAAATGATTTTCCCTGAACTTGCTTCGCCCGGCCACGTCACCTGTTCGGTGAAAAATTCATTTTGGTAAATGCTGCTCGACATGATGATCGCGAGGCTTGGGCCCGTATCGGCGCCATCGAGCGGCTTCACCAGTCCGGCATAACCGAAGAAATAATTCTCCTCCGATGATGCGACGGTGCTTTCAAAAAAATGGGCTTTGCCGTCGAAGTTCTGCAGTTTGAGTTTTTGCAGCACATCCGCGCCGTTCATACCCTCCGTACCGACCATCATCAGGCGCTGTCCGTCCAGTGTCCGGAGCTCGACGCTGTGGTAGCCGTGGATTTTTCGCATCTCAACCAGCCACCCGCGCAACTCGGTGCTCGCCTGGCCTGCGGCGTTTCGTTGCATGTCGCGCACAAGGTGTTGCATCACGGGCGAACGGAGCAGGATTTCCAGATCGCCGCTGCGTTCCTTCATCCATCGCGCCACAATGTTCGTCCTGACCTCTGAGATCGCATGCAAGCCGACCATCTCGCGCTCGATGACGTGGTTCGAGATATAGCCATAGGCGAGCCAGCCTATGCCAGTGAACGCAAGCAAGGTGACGGCCAGTATCCCGAGCAGCCGTTTCGATGCCCAATGCTCGACCCATTGGCTCAGGCTGAAGCGGAAGCCTCCCCGGGAATCGCCTGCAAGCCCGGGGTCCATCTGCCCGGCGGCATCGGCACTGCCGGGTTTTTTCATCCGAACGCAGACAGGGGGGTATTGCGCCTCATGCGGGACTTTGGCCGTCGGTGCGGTAAATCGCGCGCGTATTGGCGCCGCGCTGCTTGGCCTGGTACAACGCGACATCCGCGTGCTCGAGCAACGCCTCCACATCCTCGCCATGTTCCGGGTAACGCACACAGCCGATGTTGGCGCCGATGCCAGGGGAGTGTCCCTCGATCAGCAGCGGCCGCGCAATTGCGGCAAGGAGCTTTTCTGCGACAAGACTGATGTCCGCGTCAGAGCTCGAACCCGGCGCAAGAATCACAAACCTGTCGCCAGGGAAGCGGGCGAGGGTATCGACCTCGCCAATCGATGCGGACAGGCGACCGGCGACTTCCTGCATCAACAAATCACCCGCGGCGTGACCGAAGCTGGCGTAGGCCTGCCTGAGGCGGTCAAGATCGACCAACAGCAGCGCGAAAGCCTCGCCGCGGTGCCTGGCGAGCTTGATCATTTGCTGCAAGCGCTCCTGCAGCAATTGGCGGTTGGGGAGCCGGGTCAGCGCATCGTGGTGGGTCATGTGGGACAGGAGGTTTTCGGCTTCCAGCAGGCGCGTAAGATCGGCGAAAACAGCGATGTAGCTGAGAAACTTGCCCTCACTGTCCGGCACTGCGGTCATTGTGAACCATGCGGTGTAGAGCTCGCCGTTTTTCCTGCGGTCGATGATTTGGCCCTGCCACATCCCCTCGGCGCGCATCGAGCCCCACATTTTTTCATAGAAACTGCGGTCATGGAGCCCGGATGACAGAAGGCGCGGGTTGCGCCCGATCACTTCGTCGGCGCTATAGCCGGTGATTCGCGTAAATGCCGCGTTTACGGCAAGGATATCACCGGCGCAGTCGGTGATCAAGACGCCTTCGACGGAGCTGCCCAGCACCAGGGAGAAAATTTTCGAATCGTATTCGACTTCGCGTATGTGGGTCACATCGCGAATCAGCCAGTGAATGGCGCGCAAGTCGCCCTCCGCCCTGACCGGGATTGCATTGACCTCAACGATGCGCACATCGCCGCCCTCCGGCAGAGCGCTTTTTTTCAGGCAAAGTTCCAGCCCCCGCGGGGATGCTTCGGCGCCCCGTCCGAGTTCATCGAGCAAGCGCGCATACGCGGCCAAATGGGACGCTGCGACCAGCTCGGCGAGGGAACTGCCCAAAATTTTCAGCGCCGGCGCGAACGTGGTTGCCGCCGCGTTGCACTGTAAAATGATGCCGGCGCCGTCGGTCAGCAGGTATATGTCTTTGGTCGACTGAATCAGCCCTTCCAGCGCGGCCTGACCTTGCATTGCGCTTTCACCGGATTCGCGAAGTGCGCGATGGCGCCGGGTGAGCTCGTTGTTACTGTCGAGCAGAACCTGAATATCTTCGGCGTAGCGGAATAGCTGGTCATGCAGAGCCGCGTCCCGCGAGGCCCCGGGCAGGCGCGCTTCACCTTCGTATGCGCGCCTTGCCCTATTTTCGGGAATCACTTGAGGAATTCTTCGATGCTGTTGACAAGATCAATCGGACTGAAGGGCTTGATGAGATAGCCGTTTGCGCCCCGCTCAATGCCCGTTTTGTAATCCTGCGCCTGCCCCCGGGCCGAAACGATGATCACCTTGATGTGCCTCAGGGCCGGATCGGCGCGGATTGCGTCGAGCACTTGCAAGCCATCCAGGTCGCCGGGCATCATGATATCGAGCACGACCAGGTTCGGCTGCTGACTGCGGACGATGTTCAGGGCCGTCACGCCGTCTTCAGCCTCAAGAACCTCATAGGCGCTGCCGATCGTGATGCGGATCAGTTTGCGAATGTCGGAATGATCGTCGACGATAAGGATTTTTTTCATGGATTCGAATTTTTATTAAAGTTCCCGCCACTTGCGCAAGGCCAATTCGCCGGCCAGTTGCCGCAGTTTCTCGAATGGAACCGGTTTCTGGAATATCGGTATGCCCGCAGGCAGATCGCCATGCGCTGCGATATCAAAAGGCGACAAGCCGGTGGCCACCACGATCGGCAAGTCTTTGTGTTGCGGTTCGGCGCGGATGGTTCTTAACATCTGGATTCCGTCAACATCGGGCATGAACAGGTCTGCAATCATCATATCCGGCTTTTCGCTGACGATCTTAATCATCGCCTCGAAGGCGCTCGAGGCGGTGATGACCCTGGGTTGCAGCGGCCACTTGCCCAGGTTGATACGATAAAGCTTGAGCAAGTCCTCCTGGTCATCGACCACCAGAATACGGAAAGGGCGCCGACCCGTCGCAACGGATGCATGCCTGTCCGCCCTGGCGGCCGATGGGGTCGCGGCAGGCGAACCGGCCAGCAGTCGTTCTATGGAGGCGCGCTCAATGCGGCGATGCCCCCCATCGGTCTTCCATCCCTGTAGCAAGCCCGAATCCACCCATAGCTGGGCCGTACTGAGCGAGATGCCAAGCATCCGCGCCGCTTCTCGCGTGGTACAAAAAGACTTTTGAATCGGATTGCCAGCCATATTTGAGTGAGGGAAAGCCACATTCCTTATTTATTAATCATTTTTCGCATTATAACCCATTTTTCATCATATCGGTGCCCCCGCCTCAGCCTGCGCACCACGCCCGGCCGAACCGGCAAAGCCACGGCAGGCCGGTGTGCCGGTGCGCCAGTGTGCCAGTGTGCCGGTGCGCCGGTGCGCCGATGCGCCGATGCGCCGATGCGCCGATGCGCGATGCGCATGGCTTGAGCCGGCATGCCGGGGTGCGCTGTGGCACGCCTCAGCCAAAGCAACGCGAACACCCGCTCTTTTATCACGAATCCGGCCACCCATCCGGCGATTTCCAACCCGATTGCCAACCCACGACTCGGCCGCGATGGCGCTGCAAAGCCCGTGCCCCAACGCAACACCCATGCACCGCAGCGTCGTCATCCCCGTGAAAACGAGTCTCGCGCAGCGAGACGAAGTTTCGAGGAACGGCCAAACGAGTCTCGCGCAGCGAGAAGAAGTTTCGAGGAACGGCCAAGCGGGAATTCATTTTGACCCTGGCTATAGCGCGGCGCCGGCCGTCGTTCCGGTCACAGTTTCATCGGCAGGATGATCATTTGCAGGCCGTGCAGGTGCAGGCGTCGTTGCAATACCAGCGCCGCCTCGTTATGCAACTGGCGGGTGAACCAGTTGTCGCGCGCGAAAATCAGCTTGCTGGTGAAAAAGATGCTGTTGGGGAAGTCTGCGTGGACTTTTTCGCACAGACTGGAGAAGTCGTCGATCGGGTCGGTGCCAAAGGCGAGGTAGGACTTGGCCGCCCAGCCCTTGCTGTTGCAGAAGTTGTCGAAATAGCGCAGCGAGGAATTGGCCTCGACCTTCATCACGTCCATTTCCTCGCCGCCGCCGTAGGCCTGTGAGTCGACGGTGCGCGCGTTGATGAATATGAAATTGAAAAAATGTCCGGGGAACATGCGCTGCACCCAGAGCAGGGCGTGCAGCCCGCCGCCGCGGCTGGAGCCGACCAGGAATACCGCGGTGGGCTTGGCCGGGTCGGGCGCCGGCGGGTTGGTCACGCTGCCGAAGGCGACCGCTTCGAAGGTGGCATCCAGCGCGCGCAGTTGCTGCTTGGTCTTGAAGTAATGACCGCGAATGGCGATGCACAGCGCGACGATGGCGGCGATGATCAGGGCGGCGATCCAGCCGCCGTCGAAGAATTTTTCCGACAGCAGCATGGCGAGGATGCCGGCGCACACGACAAAGCCCGAGGCCGAGAGCAGCAGGCGCCCGAGCCATTTCTTTTGTTTGGCGCGGCTGCGCCACCAGTAGGCGCACAGGCCGAACAGCGAAATGGCGAAGGTGAGGAACACGCTGACGCTGTAGAGGATCACCAGCAGCGACACGCTGCCGCCGGTCACCAGCAGGATGGCAAGGCCGGCGAGGCCCATCACCAGGATGCCGTTTTCGGTCACCAGGCGCGTCGACAGGTAGCGGAACTTGTGCGGCACCCAGGAGTCGGCGGCCATGTTCGAGAGCACCGCCGGTCCGCCCAGAAAACCGGTGTTGGCGGCGACAAACAGCAGCCCGGCTTCGAGCGCCAGCACCAGGATGATCGCGCCCTGGATCATCAGTTCGCTCTCCCAGCCGAGGCTGCGGATGATGGATCCGAACACCACGGCATTGAGCGTCTGTCCCTCGACCGGTTTCGCGTCCCACAACAGGTACAGCAGGATGATGCCGCCGGCGGTAAAGGCGAGGGACAACGCCATGTAGAGCATGGTGGCCTTGCCGGTCTGCACCCGCGGTTCGGCGAGAACGTTGACGTTGTTCGAAACCGCCTCAAGGCCGGTGTAGGTGCCGCCGCCCTGCGAGTAGGCGAGCAGCATCAGCGCGGCCACATGCGCCCAGCCCAGTTCGCTCGACAACCTTGACGTTTCGGCCAGCGTTGCCGGGATAAGGGCCGGAATCATGTCGACGTGGGCGAGCGTGCCGTAGACGATGAGCAGCGCATGGGTGATGACAAAGCCGAGAAAAATCGGCAGCAGGATGGTGATGACTTCCTTCATGCCGCGCAGGTTGAGTGCGGTCAGCACGACGATCAGCATGATCTCCGTGCCGAGTTTGTAGGCCTGGAAGCCAAGCGGCAGCAGGCTGAACATGGCATCGACGCCGCTGGCGATGGAAATGGAAATGGTCAGCACGTAATCGAGGATCAGCGCCGCGCCGGAGATGACGCCGGCGTAGGGCCCGAGCAGCTTGGTCGCAACGCGGTAACCGCCGCCGCCGGTGGGAAACAACTCGATCACCTGGTTGTAGGCGAGGGCGATGATGAATACCGTCACCGCCGTCGCCAGTGCGAGATACAGCCCGAGGTGGGTGTGTTCGCCAAGGGCGCGGAATGCCTCCTCGGGGCCGTAACAGGAAGACGAAATGCCGTCCGCGCCAAGGCCCACCCACGCAATAAAGGCCACCAGGGCGATGCCGTGGCGCGTTTTTTTGTTCATCGGGTCAAGCGGCGCACCGAAAAGCTTGTCGTGTAGCGTGCCGCGGGCCATGCTCAGTCGACCCCGCCAAGTTGTGCGGCCAGGCGCCGTGCGAACACGGTCATTTCCCTTGCCGCCTGTTTGTCGCCCTTTTTTTCTGCGGCGGTAATGCCGCTGCGGTAGGCGGCGAGCGCGCCGGGCGCATCGCCGCTGTCAGCAAGGGCCTTGCCAAGCAGTTTCCAGGCGGCCGAGTAGTCCGGGTCTTTGGCCACCGCCTCGCGCAGATGCACCACGGCCTGCGCCGCGTCGCCCGCCTTGAGGTATTCGTTGCCGAGCGAAAAGCGCAGCAGGGAACCGTCCCTGGGGGTGCCGATGAGCTTGATAAAGCTTGCCAGTATGGCGGGGGCGGGGGAGGTCATTTAAGATAGGCGCGAATTGCGACTGAAGCGCTCTGGGCGCAATTATAGTCCAGGGCAGGGCGCGCGCCCACCCGAAGCCAACGACAAGCCAACGACAACTGCCACCGCAAAAGGGATGCCCGCATGTCCAAGCAAGCCATCAACACGCCTGACGCCCCTGCCGCCATCGGCACCTATTCGCAGGCGATACGCTGCGGCACCACGGTCTACCTGTCCGGCCAGATCGCGCTCGATCCGAAAACCATGCAGTTGGTCGACGGTGTCGAGGCGCAAATCCACCAGGTGTTTCGTAACCTGGCCGCGGTGGCCGCAGCCTCCGGTGGTTCGCTCGCCGATGCGGTCAAGCTGACCGTATACCTTACCGATCTCGCGCATTTCGCCAAGGTCAACGAAATCATGGCGCAGTATGTGGCGCAGCCTTATCCGGCGCGCGCCGCGGTGGGGGTGGCGGCGCTGCCGCGCGGCGCGCTGGTCGAGGCGGATGCGGTGCTGGTGTTTGCCTCCTGATTGACGTCGATATCGTGACGTCAAGATCGTGACATCAACCCAGTGATACCCCTACAGTGACGCCCAAAAAACGCGCAAAGCCGGCGGCAAAGCCCGCCCGGGTCGCCACGGGCGAGGCCGCGCAGGCGAACAAAGCCGCGCTTGCCGCGCGCTTTCCCGGCTTCAGCCCGGTGATGGTGCAAAAACTGCTCAAGCTGGGCCTCACGCGCAGCCACGACCTCGCGCTGCACCTGCCCTTGCGCTACGAGGACGAGACCCGCCTGACGCCGATTTCCGAGGTGCTCGACGGTGTTCCCGTACAGATCGAGGGCAATGTCGTCGATTGCACCGTCGCCTACCGGCCGCGCCGGCAACTGGTGGTGAAAATCGCCGACGCTAGCGGCGAGATGTGGCTGCGCTTCATGAATTTTTATCCCAGCCAGCAAAAAGTGCTCGCACCCGGGGCGCGGGTACGCGTATTCGGTGAAGCGCGCGCGGGTTTTTTTGGCGGCGAAATGATTCATCCGCGTTTTACCGTGGTGCGCGCCGGTGCCGCGCTGTCCGATGCGCTGACGCCGGTCTACCCGACCACCGCCGGCCTCGGCCAGTACACCTTGCGCAAGTTGATTGTCCATGAGCTCGAACGCAGCGACTTATCGGATACGCTGCCCGAAGAGGTGACCGCGCCGCTCGACCTGCCCTCGTTCGCCGCGGCGCTGGCCCTGCTGCATCACCCGCAGCCGGGCATGGCGCCCGAGGGCTTGTCGGCGCGCAACCATCGCGCCTGGCGGCGCATGAAGTTCGATGAATTGCTGGCGCAGCAGTTGTCGATGCGCCTGCACTATCGCGAGCGCCGCGCGCGCAACGCGCCGCGCCTGGCGCAGCCGGGCGCGCTCACCGGCGGCTTGCAACAAGGACTGCCCTTCAAGCTGACCGCGGCGCAGCTGCGCTGCTGGGGCGAAATCGAGCATGATCTGGCCGAACCGCACCCGATGAACCGCCTGTTGCAGGGAGACGTGGGCAGCGGCAAGACGGTGGTGGCGGCGCTGGCGGTGTTGCGTGCGGTCGAATCGGGCTGGCAGGCGGCGGTGATGGCGCCGACGGAGATTCTCGCCGAGCAGAATTTTCGCAAGTTTTCCGAGTGGCTGGCGCCGCTGGGTGTGGCGGTGACCTGGCTCACCGGCAGCCTGAAAAAGCGCGAGCGCGATGCGGCGACGGCGGCGATTGCGAGCGGCGGGGCGGCGGTTGCCGTGGGCACCCACGCCCTCTTTCAGGACCATGTCGAGTTTGACCGGCTGGGCCTCGCCATCATCGACGAGCAGCACCGTTTCGGGGTTGGCCAGCGCCTCGCGTTGCGAAAAAAAGGCCGTAATTCGCTCGCCGGCCTGTGGCCGCACCAGTTGATGATGAGCGCCACACCCATCCCGCGCACGCTGTCGATGAGCTATTACGCCGACCTTGATGTCTCGGTGGTCGACGAGTTGCCGCCGGGGCGCCGGCCGGTGATCACCAAGCTCATCGGCGAGGCGCGCCGTGACGAGGTGCTCGCGCGCGTGCGCGAGGCCTGCGAGGGCGGTCGCCAGGTCTATTGGGTATGCCCCCTGATCGAGGAATCGGAAACCTTGCAATTGCAGACGGCGATTGACACGCACTTCAAGCTCACCGCCGACCTGCCCGGCCTGCATGTGGGGCTGGTGCACGGCCGCCTGCCGCCGGCGGAAAAGGCGGCGGTGATGCGCGCGTTTGTCGCCGGCGAAGTGAACCTGCTGGTTGCCACCACGGTGATCGAGGTCGGCGTCGACGTGCCCAACGCCTCGTTGATGGTGATCGAGCACGCCGAGCGCTTCGGCCTGTCGCAACTGCATCAGTTGCGCGGCCGCGTCGGGCGCGGCGCCCATGACAGCGCCTGCATCCTGCTCTACCAGAACCCCTTGTCCGAGGGCGCGCGGGCAAGGCTGAAGATTATTTTTGAAAGCAGCGACGGCTTTGTCATCGCCCAGCGCGACCTGGAGTTGCGCGGGCCTGGCGAGATGCTTGGCTTGCGCCAGAGCGGCGCGCCCCTGCTGCGTTTTGCCGACCTCGCGACCGACGCTGATTTGCTCGTGGACGCGCGCGAGGCGGCGGACCGCCTGCTGCAAAATCATCCGCAGCAGGCGGCGCGGCACCTCGAGCGCTGGCTCGGCGGACGGCACGACTACCTTAAAGCCTGAAGCGGGCCTGAGCCTGTATCAGGCTAAAATCCACTGCGTTTCGGAATTAAGGAAGCTCTGATTAAGTCCGTCATTCCCGCGAAAGCGGGAATCCACCTTGACCTAAAGCGTGGATTCATTGAGTCAAAATGGATTCCCGCTTTCGCGGGAATGACGATTTATGGACTTAATCAGAGCTTCCTTAAATAAGGCCTCCCAGCATTGTCATTCTGAGGCCGTAGGCCGAAGAACCTGCTTTTTACGGCCACTGAAAAGCAGATTCCTCGCTTTGCCCGGAATGACAGATTAGGGGTTATTGGAAATGGATATCAAGCAACGCCTGACCGAGTACGAGCGCCTGATGCGACTCGACAAGCCCATCGGCACGCTGCTGCTGCTGTGGCCGACGCTGTGGGCGGTGTGGATCAGCGCGAGGGGCCGGCCTGATTGGGCGGTGGTGGTCATTTTTTGCCTCGGTACCCTGTTGATGCGCTCGGCCGGCTGTGTCTGGAACGACAGCGTCGATGTCGAGTTCGACCGCCATGTGAAGCGCACGCGCAACCGGCCGCTGCCGGCGGGCACGGTGACGCGCAAGGAGGCGCGGCTGCTGGCCTTGTTCCTTGCGCTGCTGGCGTTTTCGCTGGTGTTGCTTCTTAACTGGCAGACCATCGCCTGGTCGTTCGGCGCGCTGTTCGTCGCCATGACGTATCCCTATGCGAAGCGTTTTTTCGCCATGCCGCAGGCCTACCTGGGCATCGCCTTCGGCTTTGGCATCCCGATGGCGTTCGCCGCGAATAACGGTGCGGTGCACTGGTTTGCGTGGGTGCTGCTTGGCGCCAACATCCTCTGGGCGATTGCCTACGACACGGAATACGCCATGGTCGATCGTGATGATGACCTGAGAATCGGCATCCGCACCTCGGCGATCACCTTCGGCCGCTGGGACGTGGTGGCGGTGATGCTGAGTTACGCCGCGATGTTCGCCGTCATGACCTGGGTGGGCTGGCGGCTGCGCTTTAACCTGTTTTATTACGCCGGCCTTGCGGTGGCCGCCGGCATGGCCTTGTACCACTACACGCTCATTCGCGGCCGTGACCGTGACGGTTGCTTCAGGGCGTTCGTGCACAACAACTGGCTGGGTGCCGCGATATTCGCCGGCATTGTTCTTAACTACGAAAGCAGGAAATGGATTTAAAGGCATCGCTAACAATCCGAATTTTGTCATTCCGAGTGAAACGAGGAATCTGCTTTTCAGGGGGAGCACGAAGCAGATTCCTCGGCCTGCGGCCTCGGAATGACAATTTTTAGAGGTTCCCTCAAATCTGAAGAACTACGAAAGCAGAAAATGGATCTGAAACTCAAGGGCAAGGTGGTGTTGATTACCGGCGGCAGCAAGGGCATCGGCCTGGCCTGCGCGCGCGGTTTTGCGGCCGAGGGTGCGCGCGTGGCCATTGTCGGGCGCAACGCCGCGACGCTCGCCGCTGCCGCCGCCGAACTTGCCGCAGAGGGCCACACCGTGCTGACGCATGCGGCCGACCTCGCGGACCCGGCTGCCGCGCCGGCCATGGTGGCCGCGGTCGAAGCCGCGCTCGGGCCGGTCGATATCCTGGTTAATTCGGCCGGGGCGGCGGTGCGCACCGCGCCGCAGGAACTGACCGCCGCGGCCTTTCATGCGGCCATGGACTCCAAGTACTTTACCTACGTGCATGCCATGCAGGCGGTGCTCGAGGGCATGCTGGCGCGCGGGCACGGCGTCATCGTCAATATCGCCGGTACCGGCGGCAAGGTGCCCAACCCTATCCACCTTCCGGGCAGTGCGGCCAATGCCTCGCTGATGAACCTGTCGGCCGGGCTGGCCACCACCTGGGGCAGCCGTGGCATCCGCGTCAACGCCATCAACCCGGGCTCGACCTTTACCGGCCGCGTGCAGGGTGCGCTCGAGGCGCAGTCCAAAATGACCGGCCGGCCGACCGCCGACCTGCTGCGCGACAGCGAGGCGCGCATCCCGCTGGGACGTTACGCCCGGCCGGAAGAGGTGGCCGATGTCACCCTGTTCCTCGCCTCGGAGCGCGCCAGTTACGTCACCGGCGTGATCCTCACCATGGACGGCGGCGTCCACCCGATGGTGGTGTGACCGGGGTGGATGCACGCCACCCCCGTCATTCCCGCGAAGCTTGTCCTCGAATGCCTTAATCGGGGAGCGGGAATCCATGGGGTTGGGTTTGTGCTGAAGCGACGAACCCCATGGGTTCCGGGTTCCGCTACGCGGCCCCGGAATGACGGGAATTTTCTTGAGTAAGCGTCATTCGCGCCAGATTTAGCAGGGTGCGTGCGTGCGGGCAGCGTCGCAGTGGTGGGCTTGAGCCGGTGCTACCATGTGTGCCCTGACCCGGAACCTGTAACGTGACCTATCACGACCTGCGCGATTTCATTGCACAACTGCAAGCCCAAGGCGAATTAAAACGCGTGGCGGTTGCGGTTTCCCCGCAACTGGAAATGACCGAGATTTGCGACCGCGTGTTGAAGGCCGGCGGGCCGGCCATCCTGTTCGAGAACGTCGCCGGGCACAGCATGCCGGTGCTGGGCAATTTGTTCGGCACACCCAAACGCGTGGCCATGGGCATGGGTGCCGATTCGGTCGAGTCGCTGCGCGACATCGGCAAGTTGCTGGCCTTCCTGAAAGAGCCCGAACCGCCCAAGGGTTTTCGCGATGCCATAGAGCGCTGGATTCCGATCGGCCGGCAGGTGATGCACATGGCGCCCAAGGTGGTTTCGTCGGCGCCCTGCCAGGAGCTGGTGTGGGAGGGCAAGGATGTGGACTTGTCGCGCCTGCCCATCCAGACCTGCTGGCCGGGCGACGCCGGGCCGCTGATTACCTGGGGGCTGACCGTCACGCGCGGCCCGCAAGGCCTGCCGACTTCAAAGACCCGGCAGAACCTGGGCATTTACCGCCAGCAGGTGATCGCGCCAAACAAGGTGATCATGCGTTGGCTGGCGCACCGCGGCGGCGCGCTCGATTACCGCGATCACTGCCTGGCGTTTCCGGGCAAACCCTTCCCCATGGCGGTGGCGCTGGGCGCCGACCCGGCCACCATACTGGGCGCGGTGACGCCGGTGCCCGACGCCTTGTCCGAGTACCAGTTCGCCGGGCTGTTGCGCGGCGCCAAGACCGAACTCATCAAGTGCATCGGCAATGACTTGCAGGTGCCGGCGCGCGCGGAAATCGTGCTCGAAGGGCATATCCAGCCGGGCGAGACGGCGCTCGAAGGTCCGTTTGGCGATCACACCGGCTATTACAACGAGCAGGAACACTTTCCGGTGTTCACCATTGATCGCATCACCATGCGGCGTGAGCCGATTTACCACTCGACCTATACCGGAAAGCCGCCGGACGAACCGGCGGTGCTGGGCGTGGCGCTCAACGAAGTGTTTGTGCCCATCCTGCAAAAGCAGTTTCCCGAGATCACCGACTTTTACCTGCCACCCGAGGGCTGTTCCTACCGCATGGCGGTGGTGAGCATCAAAAAGCAGTACCCGGGCCATGCCAAGCGCGTGATGTTCGGCATCTGGAGTTTTTTGCGCCAGTTCATGTACACCAAGTTCATCATCGTCACCGATGACGACGTGAACATCCGCGACTGGAAGGAAGTGGTGTGGGCGCTGACCACGCGCGTCGATGCCGCGCGCGACACGCTGATTGCTGAAAATACGCCCATCGATTACCTGGATTTCGCCAGCCCGGTGGCCGGGCTGGGTTCGAAAATGGGCCTGGATGCCACCAACAAGTGGCCGGGCGAAACCGCGCGCGCCTGGGGCAAGCCGATCGCGATGGACGACGCGGTGAAAAAACGCGTCGACACCATGTGGCGGGAATTGGGGTTCTAAATGGAAGAACAAAAAATGGAAGAACAGAACGCCGGCGCACCGCAGGTCCCCGGCAGTGAAGAGGGGCTCGTCGCCTGGACCCATGTGATCTACGGCCTGCACGCGGTGTCGGTGCTAAGCGGCATGCTCACGCCGGTGACCATCGTCAGCGCCTTTGCCACCGGCTGGCCGTCGATCATTGCGGTGATCCTCAACTACATCAAGCGCGATGACGCGCGCGGTACTTTCCTTGAATCGCACTTTCGCTGGCAGATACGCACCTTCTGGTTCACGCTGATGTGGCTGGGCATCATCCTGTTGTTCTGGCTGACCCTGCTGGGCATTCCCATCGCCATCATCATGAGTTTTGTCGTGGGCGTCTGGGTGCTTTACCGCGTGCTGCGCGGCTGGCTGACGCTGCAAAAGCGCAAGCCCATCGTTTCCGGTGGTTAGGGATTAGCAGGTTCCCTCCCCCCCTTGCGGGGGAGGGACAGGGAGAGGGGGCTGTTCGCAAACTTACGCAGGGTCAAACCTGCGCCGTTTCACCCTCCCTTGCAGGGCGCGCTTTCCGTTGCACCGGGAAGCCGCTCGACGGGCGCGGAGCAGGCTCCGCGAAACCCCCGTCTCGCCCCCAACCCTCCCCCGTCAAGGGGGAGGGGGCGTCCCGTGTGTGAGCGGTTTTGCGTTTCCAAACTCAGCCACAGCGTCATTTTTGCGAGCCGCTCTCGTACACCCACTGTAACAGCGCGTCCTGCGCCGCCTGGCCTTGGCGGGCGTTGGCGTGGTTGATAAAGAACACCACCACATGGCGGCGGCCGTTCTGGTCAAGGACGTAGCCGGCAATGGTGCGCGCATCGGCGAGCGAACCGGTTTTGATGTGCGCCTTGCCGGCGATGCTGTCAAATTTGAGGCGCCGCCGCATGGTGCCATCGAGGGCCACCAGCGGCAACGAGGCGATGAATTCGGGCATGACCGCGCTCTGGAATGCCGCATCGAGCAGGCGCGCCATGCCGCCGGCGCTGATGCGCTCCACGCGTGACAGGCCGGAGCCGTTTTCCATCACCAGGCCGGGCAGTGCCAATCCGCGCTGGGCGAGCCAGCCTTGCACCACCTCGTTGGAACGGTCATTGCGAGCGGGTTGTTTCAGGGTTTCGGCCGACAGCGTGAGGAACAACTGGCGCGCCATGACGTTGTTGCTGAACTTGTTGATGTCTCGCACCACTTCTGCGAGCGCCGGTGACTCGACCGAGAACAGCAGTTGCGCCGTGGCGGGCACCGTGCCATCGCGCACGCCGCCGGCGATGCCGCCGCCGGCCTGTAGCCACATTTGCTTGAACACACCGTATACATAGTGGGGGTGGCTGAACAGGCTGACGTTCCAGGTGCGCTCGCCGCAGCTGGCCGGGTAGGTGCCGGCAAAGCTCGCGCGCACGCCGCCGTTGTCGGCGCGGAAATCGGCCTTGAGGCCGGCGCGCCAGTCGCCGCAGTCGCCCTCGGTGAGGCGCAGCTGGGGCGCGACCTCGAGTTGCGCCATCAGCGGTTCGTGGGCGATGCTTACCGTGCGGTTCACGGCATTGGGCACGAAGGTGAAGCGCACCGCCTTGAGGTTGACCAGCAGCGCGTCGGGCACCACGTTGTAGGGGCGCAGCGGCTCGTTGTCGAAACGCGTGGGGTCGGTATCCACCGCCTCGAACCAGCTGCGATCGAGCACCAGGTCGCCGCGGATGTCGCGCACGCCCAGGGCGCGCAGCTTGCGCAGCGCCAGCCAGAAATTCTCCACTGTCATTTTCGGGTCGCCGTAACCCTTGATGATGAGGTCGCCCTCGAGCACGCCGTTGCGCAACGGGCCGCCGGCAAGGAATTCGGTTTTCCACGCATAGGCAGGGCCGAGCAGTTCCAGCGCGGCAAAGCTGGTGAGGAGCTTCATCGTCGAGGCCGGGTTCATCGCGGCATCGGCGTTATGCGCCAGCGCGGGACGCGGACGGCCCAGTTCCTGCACGACTATGGCGACGCTGCCGACCGGGATGTTGGCGGCGAGCAAGGCCTGTTGCACCGGCCGCGGCAGGGCATCAGCCGCAGCGGCGGAAAGACTTGCAAGCAGCAAGGTGCTGGCGAACAGGGCGCCGGCGAACTTGCGCGGCAGGGGCGAGGAAAGCGGCTTCAAATGGCTGGACTTGTGCTTATGGGGTCAGGCCGCAGTATGCCAGCCCGGCGACCGGCCAAATGCCGCACGGCTCCCGGAATGAACCGGCGCGCCCGCCCCCGGGACCGGGGTTTCGGGGGTGGCGGGACTTTGCGCCCTTTCGCCGGGTGACTATTGAAATCCAAGCTGATCGCCCCTATAATTAGCACTCGCATGAGGTGAGTGCTAAATCAGTGTCACCCAGGCTTCCGGATCGCAAACAGACCGTTGGCGACCACTAACTTAATTTGGATAGAGGAGAGAATTCTCATGAAAATCCGTCCCTTGCACGACCGGGTCATTGTAAAGCGTCTCGAAGAAGAGCGTAAAACTGCTGGCGGCATCGTCATTCCCGACAGCGCTGGCGAGAAGCCCGATCAAGGCGAAGTCCTGGCCGTAGGCCCGGGCAAGCGTGATGACGCCGGCAAGCAGCACGCCGTTGATCTCAAAGTCGGCGACCGTGTCCTGTTCGGCAAGTATGCCGGCCAGACCGTCAAAGTTGACGGCGACGAGCTCCTGGTGATGCGCGAAGAAGACATCATGGGTGTTCTCGAAGGCGCGACCGCGGCCAAGAAAGCCGCCTAACAGCCTTTTGGCTAAACCCAGTAATCCCCCACAGAATCAGGAGTGAAACATGGCTGCTAAAGACGTACGATTTCATGAAGATGCCCGCGTAAAGATGCTCGAAGGCGTGAATATTCTCGCCAACGCGGTAAAAGTAACCCTCGGCCCCAAGGGCCGCAACGTTGTGCTCGAGCGCTCGTTCGGCGCCCCGACCATCACCAAGGACGGTGTGTCGGTTGCCAAGGAGATCGAGCTCAAGGACAAGTTCCAGAACATGGGCGCGCAGATGGTCAAGGAAGTCGCTTCCAAGACCTCGGACGTGGCCGGTGACGGCACCACCACTGCAACCGTGCTGGCCCAGGCGATCGTGCGCGAAGGCATGAAGTTCGTTGCCGCCGGCATGAACCCGATGGACCTGAAGCGCGGCATCGACAAGGCCGTTGCGGCCATCGTCGAAGAGCTGAAAAAGATTTCCAAGCCCTGCACCACCAGCAAGGAAATCGCACAAGTCGGTTCGATCTCGGCCAACGCCGACGCCGAAGTGGGCAAGATCATCGCCGACGCGATGGACAAGGTTGGTAAAGAAGGCGTTATCACGGTTGAAGACGGCAAGGGCCTGCAAAGCGAGCTCGAAGTGGTCGAGGGCATGCAGTTTGACCGCGGCTACCTGTCGCCTTACTTCATCAACACCCCGGACAAGCAGATCGCCGTTCTGGACAATCCTTTCGTGCTGCTGCACGACAAGAAAATCTCCAACATCCGCGACCTCCTGCCCCTGCTGGAGCAAGTGGCCAAAGCCGGCCGTCCGCTGCTGATCATCGCCGAGGACGTCGAGGGCGAAGCCCTGGCAACCCTGGTCGTGAACAACCTGCGCGGCATCCTCAAGACCTGTGCCGTCAAGGCCCCGGGTTTCGGTGACCGCCGCAAGGCCATGCTCGAAGACATCGCCATCCTCACCGGTGGCCAGGTGATCGCCGAGGAAGTCGGCCTGACGCTGGAAAAAATCACCCTCAAGGACCTCGGCCAGGCCAAGCGCATCGAAGTGGGCAAGGAAGAAACCACCCTCATCGACGGCGCCGGCGAAGCCAAGAACATCGAAGCGCGCGTCAAGAACATCCGCGTGCAGATCGACGAGGCCACCAGCGACTACGACCGTGAGAAACTGCAAGAGCGCGTGGCGAAACTCGCCGGCGGTGTTGCGCTGATCAAGGTTGGCGCCGCCACCGAAATCGAGATGAAAGAGAAAAAAGCCCGCGTCGAAGACGCACTGCACGCAACCCGTGCAGCCGTTGAGGAAGGCATCGTCGCCGGCGGCGGCGTGGCCCTGCTGCGCGCCCGTTCGGCCATCGACAAACTCAAGGGCGACAACGAGGACCAGCACGCCGGCGTGAAAATCGTCCAGCGCGCCCTCGAAGAGCCGTTGCGCGCCATCGTTGCCAATGCCGGCGCCGAGCCGAGCGTGGTGGTCAACAAGGTGGTCGAAGGCAAGGGCAGCTACGGTTTCAACGCAGCGACCGACACCTACGGCGACCTGGTTGAAATGGGCGTGGTCGATCCGACCAAGGTGACCCGCACGGCGCTGCAAAACGCCGCTTCCATCGCCGGTCTGTTGCTGACCACCGACTGCGCAGTGGCCGAGCTTGTCGAAGACAAGCCGGCTGGCGGCGGCGGCATGGGCGGTATGGGTGGTGGCATGGGGGGCATGGGTGGTATGGGCGGCATGGGCGGTATGGACATGTAAGTCCTGCTCTGGCCTGCAATCGGGCCAAGCTCAGAAAAACCCGGCTTCGGCCGGGTTTTTTCTTTTGTGCCTCCACTCTTGCTACACTGCGCCACTGGGAGAGCCGGTTCGCGGCCAAAATAAGCAGACCGGTACCGTGTCTGGATACCGCGGCCGGCAAGGGGGAAATTCATGCGCCTTCTCATCGCTGAGGACGATGCGAGTCTGGCAGAAGGCCTGATGCATTCAATGCGCCAGGCGGGCTACGCCGTGGACCGCGTTGAGGACGGTGTCGAGGCGGATAGCGCCCTTATGGCCGGGCAATTCGATTTGCTGATTCTCGACCTTGGGCTGCCCAAGCTGACCGGGTTGGAGGTGTTGCGCCGCCTGCGCGCGCGCGGCTCCAAGCTGCCGGTTTTAATACTCACCGCCAGGGAAGGGGTTGCCGACCGGGTGAAGGGCCTTGACCTGGGTGCCGATGACTATCTCGCCAAGCCGTTCGCGCTGGAGGAACTCAGCGCGCGCGCGCGCGCGCTCACCAGGCGCGGCCATGCGGGTGGCTCGGCGTTTCTCAAGAACGGTATGCTCACTTATGACCAGGTGGGCAAGGTGGCGAAGGTGGGAGAGCAGATTCTGGATCTTTCGGCGCGCGAACTGGCGCTGCTGGAAATCCTGCTGCAACGCGCCGGGCGCATGGTCAGCAAGGAACACCTGGTCGACCATTTGTGCGGATGGGGCGAGGAAGTCAGCGCGAATGCAATCGAGGTCTATGTGCACCGACTGCGCCGGAAACTCGACTATGGCGGCGTGAAGATCGTCACGGTACGCGGGCTTGGCTATTGCATCGAAAAATCCGCCCCCGTTTGAGCGCCCTGCCCCGTGCCCGCACCTTGACAAGTACACTGTTCGTGGCGACGGCGCGCGCAAGGGGGCTTGATGGAGGGTGAAAAAAAAGGCCAGCGATTTATCGCGCTGTGCATGGTCGGCGCGTTGCTGTTCAACTATCCGGTTCTCGCGCTGTTCAATGTTTCGGGCGCAGTGTTTGGTGTTCCGGTGTTGTACGCATATTTGTTCATTGCCTGGGCGACATTGATTGCGTTGCTGGCGTTCGTCGCCGAATCCGACGGCTAGAACACCGATGCTGAACGGAACCACCGTCTTTTTTATTTCGTTCGCATATCTGGGCCTGCTGTTCGCTATCGCTTACTACGCCGACGGACGCGCTGATGTCGGTCGTTCGGTAATCGCCAGCCCGTATATTTACAGCCTGTCGCTCGCCGTGTACGCGACGGCGTGGACTTTTTACGGCAGCGTCGGTCGCGCGGCTAGCGACGGGGTGGGATTTCTTCCGATCTATCTCGGGCCGACACTGATGATCGCGCTATGGTGGGTCGTGATGCGCAAGATTCTGCGCATCTCAAAGCAGAACCGCATTACCTCGCTCGCCGACTTCATCGCCTCGCGCTACGGCAAAAGTGCGCTGCTTGGCGGCCTTGTCACGGTCATCGCGGTGATCGGAATACTTCCATACATATCGCTGCAGCTCAAGGCGGTGTCCACCAGCTTCAACATCCTGGTGCAGTACCCGCAGATTGTCATGCCGGACCAACTGCGTGCGGTGCCGGCGTTGCAGGATACGGCCTTGTGGGTGGCGCTGATCCTTGCCGCCTTCACCATCGCGTTCGGCACCCGCCACCTGGATGCAGCCGAACATCACCAGGGCATGGTGGCGGCGATCGCATTCGAGTCCCTGGTCAAGCTGCTGTCCTTCCTCGCCGTCGGGATATTCGTCACGTTTGTAATTTACGACGGTTTTGCGGACTTGTTCTCACGCGCGGCCGCCGACCCGAAGTTCAGCGCCCTGATGACGCCGCTGGGCGGCATTGCCGGGAACTACGTGAGCTGGGCCTGGCTGACGATCCTGTCGATGATGGCGATCATGTTTCTTCCGCGGCAATTCCAGGTCACCGTGATCGAAAACGTCGACGAGAGGCATCTGAACAAGGCGATCTGGCTGTTTCCGCTGTACATGCTTGCGATAAACGTGTTCGTGCTGCCCATCGCCTTCGGCGGATTGCTGCATTTCCCCGACGGAACCGTCGATGCGGACACCTTCGTGCTCACCCTCCCGATGGCGCAGAAACAGGAGTTTCTTGCGCTGCTCGTGTTCATCGGGGGCTTGTCAGCGGCCACCGGCATGGTAATTGTCGAGACGATCGCACTCTCGACGATGGTATGCAACGACCTGGTGATGCCGGTGCTGCTGCGGCTGCGCCGCCTGCGCCTGAACGAGCGCCCGGACCTGACCGGCCTTCTGCTGGGCATACGCCGCGGCGCGATCGTACTGATCCTGCTGCTCGGTTACCTGTATTTCAAGTTGGCAGGCGAGGCCTATGCGCTGGTCTCGATCGGCCTTATATCGTTTGCCGCCGTGGCCCAGTTCGCGCCGGCGATTCTTGGTGGAATATTCTGGAAAGGCGGCAGCCGCGCCGGAGCCTTGTGCGGCCTGCTCGGCGGGTTCACCGTCTGGATCTATACCCTGTTCCTGCCGGCGCTGGCGCGCTCCGGGTGGTTGCCCGTCAGTTTTCTTGAGCAGGGGCCGTTCGGCATCGGCTTGCTCAGGCCGCTGGAGCTGTTCGGATTGTCGGGGCTCGATGAGATCACGCACGCGATGATCTGGAGCATGATCGCCAATGTCAGCGCGTATGTCGGGGTTTCCCTGTCTGTAACGCCAAGTGCGGACGAGCACCGCCAGGCGAGCCTGTTCGTCGATGTCTTCCGGCACAGCGGCGAGGCGCGTGGCGCGCGATTCTGGCGCGGGACGGCCTCCGTCCCCGACTTGTTCAACCTGCTGGCGCGATTTCTTGGCAGTGCCAAGGCGGACAGCGCCTTCGCCGATTATGCCGGCGCAAAAGGGCTGCGCTGGCCCGGCGAGAAGCCGGTGGCCGACGCCGAACTGGTGCACCACATCGAGGTCCAGCTCGCCGGCGCGATCGGCGCCGCTTCTGCGCGCGTTATGGTGGCCTCGGTTGTTACGGAAGACGCGCTGACCATTGACGAAGTTCGCGAGATCCTTGATGAGGCTTCGCAGGTGGTGGTCTACAGCCACAGGCTGGAACGGCAATCACGTGAATTGGAGGCGGCAACGGCTGAACTGCGCGAGGCCAACGAGCGCTTGCAGGAGTTCGACCGGCTGAAGGATGACTTCGTTGCCACCGTTACGCACGAACTGCGCACACCGCTCACGTCGATCCGCGCCTTTACCGAAATCCTGCTCGAACATCCCGACGTTGACATTGATCAGCGCAGGAAATTCCTCGGCATCATCACCAAGGAGGTCGAGCGGCTGAGCCGGCTTATCAACCAGGTGCTGGACCTGTCCAAGATGGAATCGGGCAAGCCCGACTGGCAGGAGAGTCGCGTGGATATGAAAGAAGTGGTTGCCGATACTGTGGCGGCAATGAGCCAGTTGTTCGATGAACGCAACATCCGGGTGGAGGCGCATATGCCGCAGAGTGTGTCCGCGGTGCGCGCCGATGTCGACAGGATCATCCAGGTGATGCTCAACCTTTTGTCCAATGCGACCAAGTTCTGCGATCCGCACGAGGGCCGCATCGACATCACGCTGTCTGAAAATGGGCGGGAATTGCGCGTTGATGTGCGCGATAACGGCCCCGGCATCGATGTGAATGACCATGCCTCCGTATTCGACAAGTTCGGCCAGGTCGGCGATACGCTTACCGACAAGCCGCAGGGCAGCGGCCTCGGGTTGCACATCAGCCGGCGCATCATCGAATATTTCGGCGGAACAATGTGGGTGGAGAGCAGTCGCGGCAATGGCGCGTGTTTTTCCTTCACCCTGCCGATTGCCGCCGCCAGCGCCAGCGGCGACGCCTGACCCGGTGGGCGCCGAAGCAGACCCGGGCATGCGCAAGAAAATCCGTATTGCCGATGACCAGCCGAACATCGTCGCTGCGCTCACGCAGGGAGGAGTCTGCGGCCACCCTGTATCTTGTTGCGTCGCAGCATCGGCAGGAAGAAAAAATTAGAATCGCGGCCGTAAGTTGCGTGTAAGTTTCGACTGCGATATTGGGCTTGGCTGGCCCTTGTGCTATTGCAGTGCCGCATTGATGGGCCGTGCGGTTTTCCAAAAATGCGTGTTAATGTGTCTACCAGTATTTTTGGTTGAAGAGAAACAAGGCAAACGCACACACGACAAAGGCAGTGCAAATACAAGTGTGGTTCATCTTCCTAGGGGGAATTCATGGAACTAACCGAGAAGCATAAGGAGTACTGGCGCAGGAACCTGCTGGTGACAGGGGTACTGCTGGCCATCTGGTTCGTAGTCACCTTTGTTGAGATATGGTTCGCGCGCGAACTGAACAGCGTGACGTTTTTAGGATTTCCGCTGGGGTTCTACATGTCGGCGCAGGGATCCCTCGCCATTTACGTGGCAATCATCGCGTACTACGCCTGGTATATGGGCAAGCTCGATAAAGAATACAACGTCAATGAGGGAGATCTCGAATGAGCGGCCAAACAGTTTCGCACTCGGCGTTCAAGAGCCAGCTGACCAAGTATTACACCTGGTACACCGGCGGTTTCCTCGGATTCCTGCTTTTCCTCGCGATCGCAGAGCAGATGGGCATGTCCCGCACGTGGATAGGCTACTGGTTCCTGTTCGCGACGGTCGGCCTGTACGCGGGCATTGGCATCATGAGCCGCACATCCGACGTATCGGAATACTATGTTGCGGGGCGACGTGTTCCGGCGCTCTTCAACGGCATGGCGACAGGCGCCGATTGGATGAGTGCGGCCTCGTTCATTGGTATGGCCGGGACCTTGTTCCTTGCCGGCTTTGACGGCCTCGCATTCGTGATGGGCTGGACCGGCGGCTATTGCCTGGTTGCCTTGTTTCTTGCGCCCTACCTGCGCAAGTTCGGCCAGTTCACGATTCCCGACTTTTTGGCCGAGCGCTACGGCGGCAATATCGTCCGCACAATTGGTGTTGTTTCTGCGATTACCTGCTCGTTTGTATACGTGGTGGCGCAGATTTACGGCGTCGGCCTGATAACCAGCCGCTTCACCGGCCTGGAGTTCGGTGTCGGTGTGTTCGTCGGCCTGGGCGGTATTCTGGTCTGCTCGATGCTGGGTGGCATGAAGGCGGTGACCTGGACGCAAGTGGCCCAGTACATCATTCTTATCGTCGCCTACCTGACGCCCGTGGTCTGGCTGGGAATGAAACATACCGGCGTTCCGATCCCGCAGATCGCCTATGGCCTGACCTTGCAGAAAGTTGGCGATCTGGAGAAAAAGATCAACGCCGACCCGAAGGAGCTTGAGGTGCGCAAGATCTTCACCGACCGCGCGGCCGCAGGCAAAGCTGCTCTTGCCGATCCTGAAAAGTCATACGTTGCGGGCAAGGCCAAGCTTGAGGAGGGCGTTACCGCTGCGAAGGCGGCGGGCGACGGCGCGAAAATAGCCGCGTCAGAAAAAGCGCTGGCAGGCTACCCCAAAGACGTCGCTGCCGCGAAAACGTTCTGGACGCGCGAATCGGGCCTGGGGGCGAGGGCTGCGCCGGTGCGTCCGCACGCCCAGCCCTTCCCGGGCAAGGACGAGGCGGCGCAGAACGTGGCGCGCTGGAATTTTATCGGCATCGTGTTCTGCATGATGTTCGGTACTGCGGCGCTGCCCCACATCCTGATGCGCTACTACACCACGCCAAGCGTGCAGGAGGCGCGCGTCTCGGTGTTCTGGTCGCTGTTCTTCATCTTCCTGCTGTACTTTACGGCGCCCTGTCTGGCGGTGCTGGCGAAGTACGACATGTTCTCCAACCTGGTGGGCAGTTCGTTCGCGACGCTGCCGGCCTGGGCGGCGGCGTGGGCGAAGGTGGATCCGACGCTGCTGAATATTACCGACATCAACGGTGACGGTATTGTGCAGTGGGCCGAGGTGGTGATCGGCGGCGACCTTATCGTGCTGGCGACCCCGGAAATCGCGGGATTGCCGTACGTGGTGTCGGGGCTGGTTGCGGCGGGTGGTCTGGCGGCGGCGCTCTCGACCGCGGACGGTCTGTTGCTGACCATCGCGAACGCCTTGTCGCACGACCTGTACTACAAAATGATCGACCCGAACTCCTCGACCGCCAAGCGCGTGACACTCTCCAAGGCGCTGCTGGTGGTGGTGGCGCTCATTGCCGCCTACGTAACCTCGCTCAAGCCGGGGGACATACTGTTCCTGGTCGGTGCGGCGTTCTCGTTGGCGGCATCGGCATTCTTTCCGCCGTTGGTGATGGGCGTGTTCTGGAAGCGTGCCAACAAGTGGGGTGCGATCATCGGAATGCTTGCCGGCCTGGGCGTATGCAGCTACTACATGGCGCGTACGTATCCGTTCTTCATCAACATGGGTGTGCCGAAGATGGACCTTTGGTTCAGCATGAACCCGATCTCGGCGGGCATGTTCGGCCTGCCGGTTGGGATCGTGACCATTTTCATCGTCAGTCTGCTGACCGCTCCGCCGTCCAAGGAAGTGCAGGAATTGGTAGAGCACGTACGCTACCCCAACCTGTTGGGCGATAACGTAAAGACCGAAGCCGCATAGTTCCGCAATGTTGAATTGAACAAAGCCCGCTTCGGCGGGCATTGTTTTTGCGGGAACCCTATCCTCGGAAGGGGGCGGGAAATGGTGGCCAAGTTGATATTACTGGCTACATCGCTTGCTCAGGAGGGTGTCAGACGACGAGATGTTTTACCAGGTGTTCAAGATCGCTGCGCTTCGAATCATGAATCAGTCTTCGCGTCATTTTCTGGTCGAAGCGCAGCAGGTGCTTGACCACTTCGTCCATTTTCCGCCGGTTTTGCAGCGTGTGATAGGCCATGCCGAGCTGGTACCATGCGTGGGGGTTCATCGGCTGCAGCGTCGCGGCCTCGTGCAGCGCTGTTGCCGCCTTCTCGTGCTGTCCCAGGGCGGCATGGGACAGCCCCAGGCCGTACCAGGCGCGGTCGATTTTTGGGTTAAGCCGTGTCGCTTCGCTGAAAGCGCCGATCGCTTTTTCAAACTCGCCGCGTTTGTCGTAGGTATAGCCCAGGTTGAAATGTGCCGAGGCATTGCCAGGTTCGGCGCCAAGCACGGCAAGAAAATAGGGTTCCGCCTCCGCGTAGCGCCCGATGCCTGAAAGGATGTAAGCGATCCGGTTCGAGCAACGGTGAAAGTCCGGCTTTAGGCGGAGCGCCGCCTGATATGTGTTGATCGAACCGTCAGCACGCCCGAATGCTTCCAGTAGGCGGGCGCGGAGGTAAAATAACCAGTGTTCCATTGCGTTATTCCCGGGTGAATTCAATGTACGAGATTATAGTGATTCTCAAGGCGCTGACCGAGGTGGCGGGCGTCGCCATGTTCGGGCAGGGGGTGCTTTACGTAATTTCCGGCGCCAAGCGGGACCAGAATGCGGTCTACGGCATCTTCAAGACGCTGAGCTTGCCCGTTATGAAGGCGGCACGCTGGATCACCCCGCGCATTGTTCTTGACCGGCACCTTGGGCTGGTCGCGTTTTTTTACCTGATTGTGCTCTGGATCGGGCTGACGGCGATGAAGATCAAGATGGTCCTCGAGAATACGCCACCGGCATCGTGACGCCCCGGGTGCGAAGCAAGGACGAGATCGGCGCCCGGGAAGACAAGAGGGGTTGGTCAGCCGGAGTCGATCAGGCACCATTCGTTGGCACATTTGCGGCAACGGACCTGTGAGGCTGAGATCAGCCTGAAGCGGGCGTAGGCGCCGCAGCCGCGGCAGGTGGCGTGCTCGCCGAGCCATTCGGCCTCGACCAGAATATGCTTGTAACGCATCAGGGAGTGGATGCCGAGCGCCGCCGAGGCGAGGACAACGGTGACATAGATAAGCAGTCGCGCGATGGATCCGCGAAAGTTCAGCTCTTCCATGCAGGCTGCGATTGCGATCACGCAAAAAAGCGCGGTAATGAGCCAGACGTGCGCCTCGATCAGGCGGCGCTCGTACCAGCGAGCGAAGCCCAGACGGCGGATGCTGTCGGCGGGTTCCATCCGGCCGATAATGCGCGAGTTGGCCGCAAACCTCAAGATTGGGGTGGTAACGCAAGCTCGCGCCCCATCGACCTTATACTGGAAGGCGGCTGCGCTATCGGCAATGCAGCCCCCAGGCGGTAATTGGCGGAGAGGGAGGACAGGCATGACTGGAGCGCCGCAGGTGGTGTTGGACGCAACCGTTGAACTACTGCGTCGACATGCGCCATTCGACCGGATGGACCGGGAGTCCCTGGTGTTTCTGGCGGGTCGGCTCAAGCTGGCCTATTTTGCCAAAGGCAGGCGGGTCGCCGCACCGGAGCATGGCATCGCGACCGCGCTCTATGTCGTTCAGCGCGGCCTGGTATGCAGTTCCGAGGTCGATGGCGAACCGCCGGGCGGAAATACCGTCGAGTACTCGAGCGGCGAATGCTTTCCGCTTGCTGCGGTGATCGGCAGACGTCCGGCCCGGCACGTCTACACGGCGTTCGAAGACAGTTTTTGCTACGAGGCAGACGCCGGCACGATCGAGGAGCTGGCGCGCCGCAGCCCGTCGTTTCAGGCCTTTTGCAACAGTCGTGTAAGCACGCTGCTGCAGCAGTCTTATGCGCAACTGCAGGCCTTTTACGCCGAGCAATCGGCCGGGCGTCAGCCGATGAATGCTTTTCTGCGCGAATTGGTGCGCGGGACGCCGCTGGTTTGCCGGCCGGGGGAAAGCCTGCGTAATGCCCTGCAGGGCATGTGGAAGGGCAATGTCGGTTCCATCGTGGTGGTGGACGGCAGCGGTTCGCCCGTGGGTATTTTTACCGAACGGGATTTATTCAGACACACCGTGGCGGGGAGCCTGGACCTGGAGCGCGCCATCGAAACCTATATGACGCCCGCGCCCAAGAGCCTGCCTGCGTCGGCGAGCGCCGCAGAGGCGGCGGTGCTCATGGCTGAAATGGGAATACGGCATGTGCTGGTGGAGGAGGGCGGCAGGTTGCTCGGTGTGGTGTCCGAGCGCGCGCTGTTCGCCCTGCAGCGCACCAGCATACGCGACATCATTCATTCAACCAGGGCGGCGGCAGACCTGCCCGACTTGGTGCGTGCCGCCGCCGACATCCGCGCCATGGCGCACAACATGATCGCCCAGGGAATGGGCGCGGAGCATCTTGCGCGCATCATCGCCACGCTCAACGACAAACTCGGGTGCCGCGTTCTTGAGCTCGAGGCGCACAAGCACGACCTGAGTGGGCTGAATTTTTGCTGGATAGCCCTGGGCAGCGAGGGGCGTCTGGAACAGACGCTGGCCACCGATCAGGACAACGGCATCATCTTCTCCGCCAAAGGGCCGCCCGAACAAATACGCGAACGCCTGCTGCCCTTTGCGCGGGCGGTCAACCAGGCGCTTGATCAATGCGGCTTTCCATTGTGCAAGGGCGGCATCATGGCGGGCAATCCGCAATGGTGCCTCAGCATGGAAGAGTGGCAGGGGAAATTCGGCGAGTGGATACGCAATCCGCTGCCGCAGGCCTTACTCCACTCGTCCATCTTTTATGATTTTCGCGCACTGTGGGGCGACGAGACCCTGGCCAACGGCCTGCGTGCCTGGTTGAACGCCAAGGTCAAGGGTGATCAGCGCTTTTTGCGGGCGATGGCACAGAACGCTCTGGAGTCGCGTCCCCCACTCGGATTTTTCACCGGTTTTGTCACTTCCGGCGGCGAGGGGGAGCCCGACACCATTGACCTCAAGGCGCAGGGAGCGCGCCTGTTTGTCGATGCGGCAAGAATTTACGCCCTCGCCGGCGGTCAGGACCAGACCAATACCGCAATGCGGCTTCGATTGTCCGGGGAGGCTTCACATATCCCCAAGGCGGAGATTGACGCGATCGTGGACGCCTACCATTTTATTTTGTTGCTGCGCCTGCGCCACCAGCACGCGCGTCCGCAAAACGACGCGCACGCCAACCGCATTGCACCGGATGCGCTGAATGATCTGGACCGGCGCATCCTCAAGGAGGCCTTCCTGCAGGCGCGCAAGCTGCAGGCCAGGCTGGCACTCGATTACCAGCTATGAGCCTGTTCGGATGGCTGCTTGGCAGCCGGGTGCGGCTGTCGCCCGAACAAAGGCGGCGGCTTGATGCATGGCGCGCCCTTGACGAGCCCGACCTGGGCGCGGGCCGGCTTCCGCGCTACGTCATGGTGGACGTGGAATCGAGCGGATTGGACGTGTTCGGGGACCGACTTATCGCCATTGGAGCGATTGCCATTGTCGATGCCCGAATAGACTATGCAGATGGCTTTTATTCGGTGCTGCGCCAGGACAAGACGAGCAGCGATGCCAATATTTTGGTGCACGGCATTGGCGGAACAGAGCAAATTGCCGGGGACGATCCGTGTGAAGTGCTGTTGGACTTCATCGACTACGTGGGTAAAGCCCCGCTGGCGGGTTTTCACTCGCAATTCGACGAGATCATGATCAGCAAGGCAATGCGCCGCTACCTTGGCACAGCGTTCAAGCGTTCCTGGCTTGATCTTGCATGGCTCGCGCCGGCGATTGAACAGGACCGCGCCAGAAAGGCCAGAAGTCTGGATGACTGGATGAGCGTCTTTGGCATTGTAAATATCAGCCGCCACCATGCGTTTGCCGATGCCCTGGCGACAGGCCAGCTGTTTCAGGTGCTGCAACATCGGGCCATGCTGCAAGGGCTGCGCAGCCCTGCTGATCTTGTCGAGGCCGCGGCCTCCCAGCGCCTGCTGGCCAACCAGCGGCGCTAGCCAAGGGGGCCGGCCAGCAGGCTTTTCCCTTGCCCGCCAAGGCGTTCTTGGCGCGACTGCCGAATCCCCGTATAATTTGTGCTCGCTTGTGCGTTGCACCCGTCCGGGTCGACCAATCTCAAAGACGGCCAGGTAGCTCAGTTGGTAGAGCAGCGGATTGAAAATCCGCGTGTCGGCGGTTCAATTCCGTCCCTGGCCACCAATAAAAACAAATAGTTACTAAATTTCTTGTCTCAAACAAGCTGGCCAACCTATTTCGTGTAGGCGTGATGTAGGCAATTCAGTTAGATGGTGCTGACGGGGTGAGGCTTGCCCGAAACTCCTTAGTACTCCAGCCCCGTTCGTCAAGCACGCATAGGCCGCCCCAAGCCAAACCCTGCAAGTCCGACCCCACCACCCCCGGGCCACCCCCCCGCTGTGTGTTCAGGAGTCCCGTCGCGACCTCTGCGCTGGCTTTTGCACGAACGAGTCGGTAAATCCTGCAACACAGCCCCCACCAGGTCCATGCGCATCAGCGACCGCGCAATCCGCCCGGCCTTGCCGTCGTGCTTCTCCCGCGCCAGGACACTGACCAGATCGACCGTGGAGTAGAAGCGCACCCGTTTGCCCTGCAAAGCGATGCCGGACACTGCGATGGCGGTGGCCAAACGCGTCTTGTCCGTACCGGGGCCGCCGATGAACACCGCGTTCTGTGCCGTTTTGGCGCAAAGAAAATTTTCAGCATGTTTGCATATATTTCAAACAATACGACAACAAGCAAGGTTGCCGCCTGAGGTGAATTCTGGGGGGGGGGAATGGGTGTTAACCCAAAAAAATTGGGGGTTTTGGATCAAGTGACCCAATTGCTTCGCCGGGAACTTAAAATCTATTTTTTTAATTTATATTAAAAACATATAGTTATAGAAAAAAAAGATAAGCGTTCTGTCTGGCACAAACAATGCTCCGATCCACTTAGAAATTATTGAAATAAATGTCATTTATTGAAATAAATGGATTACTCAGCAAGTACAACCATCGCTTGACAATTAATAAACCACGGAGGAAATCTCAAATGAACAGAAAACAGCAGCAATTGATTCAACGCACCATGGACACCCAGCGTGAACTCACGCGCTCGGGCCTTGATCGTCGCAATCTTCTGAAGCTTGGTGTGCTGAGCGCCAGCACCGGCATGCTGCTGCCCATTCAGGGCCTGAGCATGCGCGCGGCCTATGGCGCCTCCACCCCGGTTTGTCCGATTCCGGGCGTCGATCTGATCAGCCCGCGCACCACCCCGTTCAAGGACGCATTCAACCGCCTTGAAGAGATGAACCCCACCTACAGCGTCAAGAGCAGCGTGTCGGAACTGCAGGACACCATGTTCCTGCGCGGTGGCAAGCCGACCAGCGCCCCCAGCAACCCACTGGACTCCAAGCTGCGCCTGCTCGAGGAGCACCCGGAGATGTCCTCTGCCACGCCCTACGCCAATCTTCGCCACCAGGCCTGGGACGGCACCGACAAGGACACCGGCCTGCTCGCCCCGCCCAAGGACTTCTACGAGATGCGCGCCGTTCAGCACCAGCACGTCTGGCACACCGACATGCCGGCGGGCTTGCAAGGCCAGCCGGCGTGGGGGTTTGTCGACCGCGAATTCGACGAGAAAGCCGGCACCACTGGCCTGGCGGCTACGAACCGCTGCACCGGCGTGCCCGGCCCGGTGTTTCGCACCAAGTACGGCCGCTCGCCGCTGATTCGCATTTACAACGAGCTGCCTGACAGCGCCGTGGATGCCACCTCTGCCCTGGGCTTTGGCACCTCGGTCATAGCGACCCACATGCACAACTTCCACACCCCCTCCGAGAGCGACGGGGGCCCGCTTTATTACAACTACCCGGGCAAGTTCTGGGATCACCATTACCCCAACCTGTACGCCGGCATTCTCGAATCGCAAGATCCGAACAGCAAGCACAAGATCCCCGCCAACAAGGCGGGCGTGCGCGGGGACTGGCGCGAGGCCCTCGGCTCGCTCTGGTTCCACGACCACAAGCACGACTTCACTGCGCAGAACGTCTACGCCGGCCTGTTCGGCGCGGCGCCGATCTATGACGAGTGCGACACCGGCGACGAGACCGTGGTCGGCACCACCGGCATCCGCTTCCCGACCCACTCGCAGGACGTGGGCAGCTTCCCCTACGAGTTTGACGTGCCGATGATGTTCCATGACCGCCAGTTCGATCCGCAGGGCGTGGACTTCTACCCGCTCGCCTGCCTGGATGGCGCCATCGGCGACAAGCTGACGGTGAACGGCACCATCCAGCCGTTCATGAACGTACAGCCGCGGCGCTATCGCATCCGCATGTACAACGGCGGCCCGAGCCGTTTCTACTGGTGGTGGCTGCGCCAGGGCACGGGCGCGAACTTTGTGCCGATAACGGTGATCGGCAACGACGGCAACCTGATGCCCAGAGCGGTCACCACGACCAGTTTCAAGCACGGTGTGGCGCAACGCTTTGACGTCATCCTCGATTTCACCAACATGAAGCCGGGCACCGAGTTTTACTTCGTCAACCGCGCCGAGCAGACCAACGGTCGCGGCCCGTCGGGCAAACTGCTCGACCCGGCGCTGAGCCAGGCGGCGATCAAGTTCGTGGTCGAGGCCAAGCGCACCGGCCTCACCGACAACAGCACCAAAATCGTCGCCGGCATGGCGCTGCGCCCGCTGCCCGATCTGCCCAACCTGCCCGTGCTCAAGAAAAAGGAATGGGTGTGGGGCCGCGGCAGCGGCACCTGGGTGGCCAACGGCGCAGTGTTCGACCGTTTTGCCGCACCCTACGAAGTGACCGAGGGCTCGGCCGAGATATGGACGCACAAGAACGGCGGCGGCTCCTGGTCGCATCCGCTGCACGTGCACTATGAAGAGGGCCGCATCCTCGACTACAACGGCGCGGCGCAGCCCGACCCAACCCGCGCGCTGGAGAACGGGCGCTTCGATGTGTACCGCATCGACCCGAGCGCGACCATCACCACGGCGATGCGCTTTCGCGATTACAAGGGCATCTACCCCATGCACTGCCATAACGTGGTGCACGAAGACCACGGCATGATGGCTATGTGGAAGATCGTCTGAGCCAGCGGGCGCCGGGGTAAACAAGCCCGCCCCGGCACCCCGATTTTTAAGGGATCTCGAATGTATTATTCGTAAATAGGGTCAGTGTAATTTTTCAGGCTGGTACAGTCAGTGCATGGAGAAAAAGGTGGTTTGAATTTCCTATACACTTTTACCTGCGGCCCTGCGCTCGGCCTGTCGCCACGGCGACAAGCCCAGGCAAGCCCACAGGATGCGCCTGCTGCACCATTTTTGCCACCGTAAGGATGACCGGTTCGGCAAAGCGCGGCCCGACAATCTGCAGACCGACCGGCAGGCCGCCCGCCGTGAGGCCGGCCGGCACACTCGCCGCCGGCAGCGCCGGCAGCGAAATCAGGAAAGTCTGCGATGCCCAGTCGATGTAGTTGTCAAGCTTTCGGCCGTTGATGGACTCGGGATAGTTTTGTTCCACCGGAAAGGGCGGCACGGTTGCGGTCGGTGTCAGCAGCACATCGTAGCGCTCGAACAGCGCGGCGAAACGCAGCCAGACCTCGGCGCGTTTTTTTTCGGCTGCCGCGATGTCCGTCACCGTCACTTGCAAACCGGCGCGGATGTTATTGGCGGTATTGATGCCGATCTCATCCAGCCGGCCGAGGCGCTCGAGGTGGTTGCCGACCATGGTTTCGCCGCGCAACACCATGAAGGCGTCGCGCGCATCGGAAAAATCGACCTCGATCTCATCGACCGTCGCACCGCGGGCGGCAAGATCGCGCGCCGCCTTGCGGCACAGCGCCTCGACTTCGCTGTCCATGCCGACACGGCCGAGCTCCGGCGCATAGGCGACACGCAGGCCGGTGAGGTCGCGCGCTGTCGATACCAGCGCGTAAGCGCTCGCCCACGGCGCGACACAGGACAGCGGCGAGCGCCGAGACAAGCCGGTCATGGCGTCGAGCATCAGCGCGCAATCGAGGGCGTCACGCGCCATCGGCCCGGCCACGCTCTGGTCGTGCCAGGGCAGCTCGCCCGGATTCTTCGGAATCAGGCCGGGCGTGGTGCGCAGTCCCACTACGCCGCAAAACGCCGCCGGCGTGCGCATCGAGCCGCCGTGGTCGGTGCCCTCTGCCAGCGCGATCATGCGCGCCGCCAGCGCCGCCGCACCGCCGCCGGTGGAGCCGCTTGCCGACAGGCGCGTATCCCAGGGGTTGCGCGTCGCGCCGAACACCGCGTTGAAGGTGTTGCCGCCGGTGGCAAATTCCGGGGTGTTGGTCTTGCCGATGACAATGGCGCCCGCAGCCTTGAGACGCGTCACCGCCTCGGCATCCTCGGTCGGCACGTTGTCGGCAAACAGCGTCGAGCCGTAGGTGGTGCGAATGCCCGCCGTCGGCGTCACGTCCTTGATGCCCACCGGCACGCCGGCGAGCGCACCGGCGGCCTCCCCGCGGCCGATGCGCGCATCGGTGTCTTGCGCCGCCGCCAACGCCTGCTCCGCCGCCAGGGTGCAAATGGCATTGAGCGCCGGATTGTGGCGTTCTATCGCGGCAAGATGCGCGTTCAGCACCTCGACCGCGGACAATTCGCGCGCGCGCACGCGGCGCGACAGTTCGACGGCGGAAAGCCCGGTAATCGCAAGATCGATCATGGCGGCTAGCCTAAAGCACTCCCGCCCCGGTGAACAGCCCCCAAGCCGGCCGCACCAGCATCATGCGCCCCCGCCGCAATTAAGGGCGATGCAGTGAGGGTGCAGAGGGGAGCGCCTCAGAACACCGCATGTCCAAGGCGCTGCTTTAGGGTGAACACTGAGTTATTCCCCTCCTTGAAGAGGAGGGGTGGCGCGAAGCGAAGGGGGCGAAGCCGGGATTTCGCGGAGCATGCGCCGCGCCGGCTGAGCGGTTCTGGCCTACCGGTCAGAACGCACCCTGCAAGGGAATAGGGCTGCGCATTGAGCACGAACCCTACTACCACCCCCGCCTGCGGCGGACCCCTCCTCCTTGAGGAGGAGGGGAATCAGCCCTTCAAATGCTCAAGGTAGTGCCACGCCTGCATGGTTCGAAGCTTGCTCAATAAAACCGTATCGATACAAACAAAAGCCGTAACCATGCTGATCACCGGATTGCTGTGGTCAAAGAGCAGGGCATGACCTGCCTGGCCAACATGGATGCGGCTAATCCGTTGGCATCATTGCAGGCGGCCTCGTGCACGTATCGCATCGCGCTGGGGCTGCGTGCCGGTCAGAAGGTGCTGAGCCTGCGCACAGTTGCCGTCCGGGACGAGAAAAACACGCGGGCGTTGTGCCCAATACTCGGCCCGAAGCAATTCCGGCCGCTACGGAACCGTGTGCAGGAGTCCGCCGCCGCCGCTTAGCGTGATTAAAAGCGCGAATCGTGTCTTCTCCTCAAACCCGCGGAAAAACTACAGCCCCGGGATGGGCCGCGTCAGCGGCCGCGTCACGCCGAATACACCGACGACGCGAGCGTTCTCGTCCCGCAGCGGCAGCATGGTGCGCTGGTGCAGGCGGGAAGATCCGTTCTTGTTGAACAGGCGCAGCACGCAGGACCAGCGTCCATGGCGCAGCGCCTTGGCGATGAGTTCGTCCGTCAGGCGGCCGTCCGCGCCGGGCCCGTACAGGAAAATGGGCTTGCGCCCGAGCACCTCGCACTTGTCGTAACCGAAGTTGCGCGTCGCCCATTCGTTCCAGCCGACGATGCACCCGTCAAGATCCGTAATGACGATGCAATCGGGCATCTGTTCGAGCACGAGGACCGCGTGCCGCAGCGGTTCATCTTTCGCGCCCGGGACCGGGGGCATGCGCGCGGGCATGTTCGCGCGCCGGCCGCGCCGCGCCGGCGTCTCGCCCTCCAGCAGCAATCGATGCACCTGCGTGGCCGCTTCGCCTGGCTGCGCGCCGAGTTCCTCGCGCAACAGCGTGGCATACGCTTCGTACTGCGCGATCGCCGCCCGCGTGTGGCCGCATTCGGCGTACAGGAAAATCAGCTCGAGGCGAGCCTCTTCCCGGAAAGGATCGGTAGCGACCAGCCGCGAGGCCGCCGCGATGGCTTTTTCCGGCGTGCCTGCCGCCGCGTGCAGATCGAGCAGCAGGCGATTGGCGTTGATTGCCTCGACCGCAAGCTGTTCGCGCTCCGCCACCAGCCAGTCGTCGAAGTGCGGCGAGACGCGGCCGAGATCCTCCAGCAGGCGGCCCGCATGCAGTTGCCCGCCTGCCTCCAGCTCCAACGCGGATTTGCTCTGTAGCAGGGTGCGCACGCGCAGCGCATCGACCACGACGCAATCCGGTTCCAGGCTCACTTTGTCACGATCGACCTGCAGCGCGCGCGCAGACGCCGGGTGCGCGCCGGCAATGGCGCGGGAAATCGCCGACAGGCTCTGGCGCAGGCTGTGGCGCGCGTCGCCCTCGACCTCGCCCCAAAGGATATCGGCGAGCCGCTCGCGACTGCAGCCGCGTCCGGAGGAAAGCGCGAGGTACGCCAGCAGGGCGCGATCCTTGCGCGCGCGCAGGACCACGGGCTTGCCGCATGCCAGGGCCGAAAAACAGCCCAGCAGCCGCAATTCCAGCAACGGTGCGTGGATTCGTTTCGGGTTTCGTGTCGTATTCCGATCGCGCATGCGCGAAATTTTACACCCTAGCCCCCGGCCGCGCTTTGACGATAGCTTGACGTTGTCCGGGTCAGGATTGCACACCCGCAACCGGCGCAGCCCTGGCGGGCTGCTGAAAGCGGTCGGGTACGGAACACCGGTCGCAGCGTGTTGCACAAGGAGGCCACAATGAAGACCGAGATCGATCGCCTGACCGATGCATTCAGCAAGCTGTGCATCGCGCCCCTCAGCCCCGGGGCATTCAAGCCGCGCGACGCCTGGTCGGCTTTCGAGGTGCGCGATCTGGGCATGGCCGCGGCGAGCGCGGGAACGGTCGGCGCCTTCCACATGCGCGCGCTCGGACCGTGCAAGGGTCCGCAGGGCGTCCACTGGCACAAACTCGACTTCCACATGGTCTACATACTCAAGGGGCGGGTCACCTACCGCTGGGAGGGCTCCGGCGACGACATCGTGGTCGAAGCCGGAGGCTGTCTCTACCAGCCGCCGCGCGGGGCGCACGATGTGATCGACTACACGCCGGACCTGGAGGTGCTGGAGGTGACCATGCCCGCCGCCTATGAAACAGTACCGGTCGACATCCGTCTTTGACGCAGCATGGTCAACTGATGGCTTCCAATCCGCAACGCCGCGGGAGCGCAAACCCGCCCACCCGTCATCTGTCATCCCTCGTCCCAAGGAGTCTCTCATGAGCGCAGTATTGAAATCCGGAATCCCCGAGCTGGTCTGGCCGCGCGCCGACTTCACCCAGGTTCCGTTCGCGGTGCACGTCGACCCGGGCCTCTTCGATCTCGAACAGGACCGGATATTCCGCGGCCGCACCTGGAACTACGTTGGCCTGGAGGCGGAGATACCGAACCCCGGGGATTTCGTCACCAACTACATCGGGGCGACCTCGGTGGTGCTCAGCCGGGGCGAGGACGGCGCACTGCATGTGTTCGTCAATCGCTGCGCCCACCGCGGCGCCGCGGTGGTGCGCCGCAAGCGCGGCCACGCCGACACGCACACATGCATCTACCACCAGTGGAGTTACGACGTGGCGGGCAACCTGCTGGGCGTTCCCTACCGGCGCGGCATCAACGGCAACGGCGGCTATCCGAAGGACTTCAGGCCCGAGGAGCACAGCCTGGAAAAACTGCGGGTGGAGTCGTACCGGGGGGTCGTGTTCGCCACCTTCGCGCACGACATGGAGCCGCTCACCGACTACATGGGCGAGCCGGTGCGGCAGCGGTTCGATGCGCTGTGCAGCCGGCCGATCAAGGTGGTCGGCTACCAGCGGCAGCTGATCAAGGGCAACTGGAAGCTGTACGTGGAGAATCTCAAGGATTGCTATCACGGCGCCCTGCTGCACGGCTTCAACTCCAAGTTCGGCATGTTCCGCACTTCGCAGCGCGGCTCGACCGTGATGGCGCAAAACGGCCTGCACTGCGTGCTGACGACCTACGGAACGAAGGACGAGAAGGTCGGCAACACCTACGCAAAGATTGACACCTTCAAGCCGCAGTTCCAGCTGGAAGCGCCGGAGGTGGTCGCGTTCTTCGAGGAGCATGCCGACGGCATGGTCTCGACGGTGCTGTCGATGTTCCCCACCTTCGTCCTGGCGCAGATCTCGAACCACCTGGGCTTCCGGCACATCATTCCGAAAAGCGTGGACGAGTTCGAACTGGTCTGGATCAATTTCGAATACGCGGACGAATCCGCGGAACATAGCCAGTCGCGCCGCGTGCAGGGCAACCTGCTGGGGCCGGGCGGATACCTTTCCATGGAGGACGCGGAGGCGCTGGAGATTGCGCATGCGGCGATACAGGGCGACCACGGCCGCGGGCACGCATTCGTCGAAATGGGCGGGCGCGGCGACTGCGGCGACCAGGAGCATCTGGTCACGGAGGTGCCGATACGCGCGTTCTGGAAGGGCTATTGCGACCTGATGGGCTTCGCGGTCGCGGCCGCCTGAAATCTGACCCGGGAGACAACATGAACACAGCATCGAACACTGCCGCCGCAACAAGCCTGGTTTCCGCCGAACTCGAACGGCGCGTGGTGGACCTCAACTTCCGTTATGCACGCTGTCTGGACGAAGCCCGCCTCTCCGAGTGGCCGGATTTCTTCAGCGACGAGTGCCGCTACCTGCTTCATTCCCGCGAAAACCTCGATCAGGGGCTCGAAGGGTATTGGCTTTACTTCGAGAACAAGCGCATGCTGCGTGACCGTGTCGTCTCGCTGCTGGAAGTCAACATCTATCACATCCACTACGAGCGGCGCTTCGTCAGCAACGTGATGGTGACGGGGCGCGACGGGGATTGCTGGCTCGCGCGCGCTAACTACATGATGATGAACACCGACAACGAAGGCCACAGCAGGATATTCAGCGTGGGCGAGTACCGCGACCGGATCGTCGACGAGGGGGGCGTGCTGCGCTTGCGCGAGCGCCTCGTGGTCGTGGATACGTTCACCGTCGAGAGCCACATCTCCATGCCGATCTGAGAACGCAAGCAGATTCAACGCAACCTGATCCAACGTAGCCTGATTCAACGTAGCCTGTTCCAAAGTATCCTGATTCAAAGTAACATCGGCGTGCTGTGCCTCTTCGGCAGCGCACTCGACAAGGACGCTCAACAAGGAGGAATCATGAAGCAATTCACGCGATGCATCGGCATGTGGTTGGCGGGCACGGCACTTGTTTTAGCAGGCGGCGGCGCGGGCGCGCAGGAGACGACGCTGCGCGCGGCGGTGTTCGTCCCCATTACCAGTGCCTACGGCGAGGTGTTCGGGCGATTCATCGAAAAGGTCAACAAGGAAGGGAAGGGCCTGGTTCAGATCCGCCTGGTCGGCGGGCCCGAGGCGGTGCCGTCGTTCGAACAGGGAAACGCGGTGCGCGGCGGGGTGCTCGACATGGCGTCGATTCCGCCGTCCTTTTATGCCGGCATAGCGCCCGAAGCGGATGCGGCGATACTTTCCAACCAGTCGGTCCCGCAGCAACGCAAGTCCGGCGCCTGGGACGAGCTCAACCGCATCCACAATCAGAAAATGGGCTCGTGGCTGCTGGCGACCTACGGCCAGGGCGTGTCGTTTCATATCTACACGAACAAGCCGGTGGCCACCATCGGCGACGTCAAATCCCTGAAACTGCGCACTGTTCCCAACTACACGCCGTTCTTCACCACGCTGGGCGCAACCCTAGCGACCCTGCCGCCGGGCGAGGTCCAGGCCGCGCTGGAGCGCGGCGTCGTCGACGGCTACGGCTGGCCGCTGCTGGGGATCTTCGATCTTGGCTGGGGACAGTACACGAAATACCGGGTCGAGCCGGGATTCTACGACGTCGTCGTCAACATCCTGGTGAATCTGAACAAGTGGAAGTCCTTGCGCGAAGACCAACGTGCGTTCCTCTCGCGCATGGGACAGTGGGTGGATGAGGAGAACATGGCCTGGGTCAAGGAGAAATCGGCCATCGAAAACATGCGCCAGAGGGACGCCGGCATCAACGCGATCAACCTCGGGCCCGCCTATCGCAGCCAGGCATACAACGCCTACTGGGCAGAGCTGTCAAAGCGCGCGCCCGATGCCATCAAGACGCTGCGGCCGCTGCTGGAAAAATAGGCAAAGCGGCGAGGACTGAAGGGATGCCGGTGCCGCCGCACCTGCCAAAAAGACATCGATGAAAATCATACGCGTCACCGCCATCCCCCTGAACGTCCCGGTGCGGGTCGAACTGCTCGGCCTAGACAAGACCAGTTCCCTGTCGGTGTGCGTGGTCGAGATCGAATGCGAGGGCGGCCTCGTCGGGCACGGCATTACCGGCATCACCGAGGAGGAAGCGGTAGGCGCGATTGTGAATCTCGTCGCCGGACCCGCGCTCATCGGCGAGGACCCGCTGAATACGGAGCGCCTCTGGGAGCGCCTCTACTGGCTGCTCAGCCCGCGCGGGCAGACGGGCTATGCGCTGCACGCGATCGCGGCAATCGACCTTGCGCTGTGGGACCTGAAGGGCAAGATCCTCGGGATGCCGGTGTGGCGGCTGCTCGGCGGCGCGCGCGCGCGCGTCCCGCTGTACGCGACCTTTGGTTTTGCCCTTTTCGATCGCGAACAGCTCGCCGCGGCGGCGAAACTCTGGCTGGCGCAGGGATTCCGACGGCTTAAGATGGTGGTCGGGCACCACGCCCTGGCGCGCCGCGACGAGCCGCGCCCGCTGGGCGAAGTGATTGCCGAAGACGAGGCCCGGGTGCGCGCGGTGCGCGAGGCGGTCGGGCCGGATGTCGGGCTGTACATCGACGCCAACTGCAGCCTGGACGCGTATCACGCGACCGAACTGGCGCGCCGCATAGAGGACTGCAATATTTCGTTCTTCGAGGAACCGATCACGCAAAACGACATCCCGCGCATGGCCGAGATGCGCCGGCGCACCGCGATCCCGCTCGCCGCGGGGCAGAACGAGGGGCTCGCTTTCCGCTTTCGCGACATGCTGCTGGCGAACGCGGCGGACGTGCTTCAGCCCAATGTGGTGATCTCGGGAGGCTACACGCAGTGCGTGCGCATCGCGGGGATGGCCGCCGCCTTCAATATTCCGGTCGACAACGGCGGCGCCTGGTCGCCCTGGAACATGCACCTGCATGCAGGACTCGCCAACGGCGGACTGGTCGAATACCACTATGTGGCCATGCTTGTCTGCGAGCAGCTGTTCGAAGGGCTGCCCGCGCCGCGCGACGGCTGGATGGATCTTCCGCAGACGCCGGGACTGGGGTTCTCCCCGAAGATGGATGTCATCCGCGAAATCGCCAAAGGCCCCTTGTCCCGAGGCCATGGGAAAGGTTGATCCTGCCAGCCCTCCCCGCGCGCATGTCCGCACGATGGATTGCGCAAACCGGCGTTCAACGGGGGAGCTGCCTTGATTGAGCGGATTTCCGCGTGGTACGGCGCGCTGCTGACGGGGCTGCTCTGGATCGCCAACGCGTTTCTTTTCGCAATGATGATCATCATCTGCGCCGACGTGGTATTCAGGAACATGCCGTGGCTCGGGTTGCAGCTGCGCTGGGCCAACCAGGTGTCGGAATATGTGATCTACGGCATCACGTTCCTCGCCGCGCCCTGGCTGTTGCGCCGCGGACAGCACGTGCGCGTCGACATCGTCCTGAACCTGCTGCCGCCGCGCGCCGCCTGGCTGGCCGAGTGGGTGGTGGACGCGGCCGGCATCGCGATCAGCGCCGTTTCCCTGGTCTATGCAACGCACATGCTCGTGGACAGCTTCGGATCCGGGGCGATGGTGCTCAAGGAACTCGTTTTTCCGGAGTGGTGGATACTCCTGCTCGTTCCCTTCTCCTCGCTGCTGTTGTGCGTGGAGTTCCTGTTTCGCATGCAACGGCTGGCTGCCGGAGAGATCGGCATGCGCGACGAAGCAACCTCCACCGGCTGAGGGCGGCCCGCATGGCCTGGCAGGAATCGCTACTGTTGCTGCTCGGCGGGACCACGCTGCTGCTGTTCATGGGGCTGCCCGTCGCTTATTCTTTTTTCGGTATCAACATCATCGGCGCCATCCTGTTTTTCGGCGGCGAGGCCGGCCTGCTGCAGCTGACGAGAAACGGCGTTGTTTCGGTGACCTATTTCTCGCTGACGCCCATCCCGCTGTTCCTGCTGATGGGGGAGATACTGTTTCACACCGAGCTCGCGCACAAGGCCATCGACGCCGTCGAGCGCGTCATTCCGAGGATGCCGGGACGCCTCGCCATCATCACGGTTGTCGCCGGCACGATTTTTTCGGCGATCTCGGGTTCGACGATCGCTACCACGGCGATGCTGGGCAGCCTCATGCTGCCGATGATGCTCGCGCGCGGCTACCACCCGTCGCTCGGCATGGGCCCGATCATGGCGATCGGCGGGGTGGACATGCTGATCCCGCCGTCGGCGCTCACGGTCCTGCTGGGCAGTCTGTCGGGCATCTCGATTTCGAAACTGCTGCTAGCCGGCGTGGTGCCCGGCCTGATACTGAGCGCCGTCTTCATCGGCTACATCATGATCTCGGTCTCCCTGAACCCGTCGCTCGCGCCCGCCAGCGAGGAGGTCAAGACCTATTCCGGATGGGAGCGCTGGCGGCCCATAATCCAGTACGTCTTGCCGCTCTCGTCGATCTTCATCGCGGTGGTCGGCCTGATGTCCAAGGGCGTGGCGACGCCCACCGAAAGCGCGGCGCTCGGCGCCATGGCGACGGTCCTGCTGGCGATGGGATATCGCGTGCTGACCTTCGCCAAGTTGTGGAAATCGCTGACCGGCGCGGTGGTGGTGTCCGGGATGATCCTGTTCATCATCGTCGGGGCGACCACGTTTTCCCAGGTGCTCAGCTTTTCCGGCGCCACCTCGGGAGTCGTCGATCTGATGAGTGGGTCCGGAATCTCCGCCGCCAGCGCGGTGCTGATCATGATGGCAGTGCTGATTTTCCTCGGCCTGTTCGTCGACCAGGTCAGCACCATGCTGCTGACGCTGCCGTTTTTCATGCCTGTCGTCCAGCGACTGCACATCGACGACGTCTGGTTCGGCGTGTTGTTCCTGGTCTGCATGCAAATCGGCCTGTTGCTGCCACCGCACGGGCTGCTGCTTTACACGATGAAGAGCGTCGCGCCGAAACACATTACCATGGGCGATATCTTCAGGGCGGTGATGCCGTACGTGATCTTCAGCTTGCTGCTGCTTGCGGCGATTTATTTCTTCCCGCCGATCACTACCTGGCTGCCGCGGTTGCTGATGGGCAAATGAGGCCGGGCAGCATGTTGCCGGCGGCGAGGGCAGCCGAGCGGCAGGGATGTGCCGGCCACCGCCTGCGAGATTTCAGACCTCCCTGGCCCACCGGTAAGATTCGTGCAAATCCGGCCGCTTCCCCTTCATTTCAAATCCTGATTAGCAATCAACGTCAGCCAGGGTATTAGAACCGGACAGGGGTGGACTTTCGCCTTGCTTGGGCGAATCAACGAAGGTAGTACCCTGGCCAACAGTTAAAAGTATGGCGCGGCATTTTGGCGGGGGGAGTCACCCCTTCGGCTATAATCCACGGTTGCCATGCAGCTGTTTGCCCTCGGACTGAACCACACCACCGCCCCGCTCGCCGTGCGCGAGAAGGTGGTGTTCGCGGCGGAAAACCTGCACCCCGCCTTGTCCGAACTGGTTCGCGGCGGCCCGGTCAGCGAGGCGGCGATACTCTCCACCTGCAACCGCACCGAGTTGTACTGTGTTTCGGGCGAGCCCTTGCAGGCCCTGGACTGGCTGGCCGGCTACCACGGCATGCCGGCGCAAGAGCTCAAGCCCTATGTCTACTCGCTGCCCGAGCGCGATGCCGTGCGCCACGCGTTTCGTGTCGCCTCGGGACTCGATTCCATGGTGGTGGGCGAACCGCAGATTCTCGGCCAGATGAAGGACGCGGTGCAAACGGCGGCCCAGGCCGGCACGCTCGGAACACTGCTGCACCGTCTGTTCCAGCGCTCCTTTGCCGTGGCCAAGGAGGTGCGCACCAACACCGGCATCGGTGCCAATGTGGTGTCGATGGCGGCGGCGGCGGTCAAGCTGGCCGGGCGGATTTTCCCCAGCGTCGCCGAGCAGAAAGTCCTGTTCATAGGCGCCGGCGAGATGATAGAGCTCTGCGCCACGCATTTTGCCGCCCAGACGCCGCGCGCCATTACCGTGGCCAATCGGACGCTCGATCGCGCGCAGCAGCTGGCACATCGTTTTAACGGCCAGGCGATCCTGTTGCGCGACCTGCCCGAGCACCTGCCCGAATACGACATCGTCGTCTCCTGCACCGCCAGTTCACTGCCCATCCTGGGCAAGGGCCTGATGGAACGGGTCATCAAGGCGCGCCGCTACCGCCCGGTGTTCATGGTCGACCTGGCGGTGCCGCGTGATATCGAGCCGGAGGTGGCCGACCTTGACGACGTCTTCTTGTACACCGTCGATGACCTCGCCGCGATTGTCCGGGACGGCATAGATGCGAGGAGCAGCGCGGTGGCGCAGGCCGAGGCGATCATCGAATCCCAGGTGGGTTCCTTCCTGCACTGGATGGACGCGCGCGAGTCCGTGCCGGTGATCCGCGCCTTGCGCGAAAAAGGCGAGGGCGCGCGCCGCCAGGAGCTGGACCGGGCGTTTCGTGCGCTGGGACGCGGCGAAGACCCGCGCGCTATTCTCGAGTCGCTTTCGCAAGGCCTGACCAACAAGCTGCTGCACGGCCCGACCCAGGCGTTGCATGATGCCGGCGGCGGCGACCGCTCGCAGCTGCAGCAGTTCATCGCCAAGATTTTCCAGATCCGCTAAATGAAGCAGAGCATCGCGGTAAAGCTGGATCGCCTGACCCAGCGCCTGGCCGAGCTTGACCGGCTGCTCTCCTCAGAGGATGCGACGCGCGACCTCGACCTTTACCGCAAGCTCAACCAGGAACACGCCGAAATCACGCCGGTGGTCGAACTGTACCGCCGCTTCAACGATGCCGGCCGCGATGCGCAGGTGGCCGAGGACATGCTGCGTGATCCGGAAATGAAAGCCTTCGGCGAGGATGAGATGAAGGCGGCGCAGGCGCGCATGGCCGGCATCGAGCTGGAAATCGAGCAGGCCCTGCTGCCCAAGGACCCCAACGACGAACGCAACACCTTCCTCGAAATTCGCGCCGGTACGGGCGGGGACGAGTCGGCGCTGTTTGCCGGGGAGCTGTTCCGCATGTACATGCGTTTTGCCGAACGCAATCGCTGGCAGGTCGAGATCATGTCGGAGAGTCACTCCGAGATCGGCGGCTACAAGGAGGTGATTGCACGCATCATCGGGCGCGGCGCCTATTCCAGGCTCAAATTCGAATCCGGCGGCCATCGCGTGCAGCGCGTTCCGGAGACAGAAACGCAGGGTCGCATCCACACTTCTGCCTGCACCGTGGCGGTGATGCCCGAGGCCGATGAAATCGGCGAGGTGGTGATCAATCCCTCCGAGCTCAAGATCGACACCTATCGCGCCTCGGGGGCGGGCGGCCAGCACATCAACAAGACCGACAGCGCGGTGCGCATCACCCACCTGCCCACCGGCATCGTGGTGGAGTGCCAGGACGACCGCTCGCAGCACAAGAACAAGGCGCGCGCGATGGCGGTCCTGGCGGCAAGGATCAAGGATGCGCAGACGCGCGAGCAGCAGAGCAAGGAGGCGGCGACGCGCAAGTCGCTGGTCGGCTCGGGCGACCGCTCGGAGCGCATCCGCACCTACAATTTTCCGCAGGGACGGGTGACCGACCACCGCATCAACCTGACCCTCTACAAGATAGACAGCATCATGGACGGCGATCTTGCCGAACTTACCGGCGCGCTTGCCTCCGAGCACCAGGCAGAACAGCTCGCGGTGTTGTCGCAGGGCGGCTGAGATGGCCAGCGTCGGCAGTCTGCTCGCGGCCAGCGCGCTGCCGCGGCATGAGGCGCAAAGCCTGCTTGAACTGGCGGCGGGCCTGGACCGCGTCGCCCAGGTCACCCACCCCGAACGCGTTTTGTCGGCGCAGCAGATGGCGCTGGCGCAGGCATTGTTCGCGCGCAGGCGCGCGGGCGAACCCCTCGCCTACATGCTCGGTGAACGCGAATTCTGGGGTCTCGCGTTCAAGGTCAATCCGGCGGTGCTCATTCCGCGGCCGGAGACCGAACTATTGGTGGAGCTCGCGCTCGAGCGCCTGCCGCCGCATGCGGCGGCGCGGGTGCTGGATCTTGGCACCGGCAGCGGCGCAGTGGCCGTTGCGGTAGCGCATGAGCGCCCGGACATTGAACTCACTGCTGTTGATGTTTGCGCCGATGCGCTGACCGTGGCGCGCGCCAACGCCGCGCATCATGGTGTGCGCATCGCGTTTGCGCAGGGCGATTGGTTTGCGGCCCTCGCCGGCCGCACGGGCATGCGCTTTGACCTGATTCTGGGCAACCCGCCTTATATCGCCGCCGCCGACCCGCATCTTGCGCAGGGTGATTTGCCGCATGAACCGGCGCAAGCCCTGGCCGCCGGACCCGACGGATTGGAAGCCATTCGCCGCATTGTCGCCCAGGCCGGCTCGCATCTTGCGCCCGGGGGCTGGCTGTTGCTCGAACACGGCTTCGACCAGGCATCAGCGTGCCGGGCTTTGTTCGAGCAGGCGGGTTTTGCCGAGATACGAACCTGGCGCGATCTTGCCGGATTGCCGCGGGTCACCGGCGGGCGGTTGGATGCGCAGATTGACGCAGGGCAGGTAGAACGGTAAAATTCCCGACAACTTTACTCAGGTATAGCAGGAGCACATTATGGATGCGCAACAAACGATCAAAGAGCAGGTTACCGGTCACCCCGTCGTGCTGTACATGAAGGGCACGCCGCAGTTTCCACAGTGCGGTTTTTCCGCCAACGCCATCCAGATTCTCAAGGCGAGCGGCGTGCAAGAGCTGTTCACGGTCAACGTGCTCGAGGATCCGGATATCCGCCAGGGCATCAAGGAGTACGCCAACTGGCCGACGATTCCCCAGCTGTACATCAAGGGCGAGTTTGTCGGCGGTTCGGACATCCTCAAGGAAATGTACCAGTCGGGCGAGCTGCAAAAACTGCTGCAGGCCTAAAGGTATTGGCTATTGACCGGCCCGCCGGTATTCCCGGCGGCGGGCGCGCGCAGTGTCAGATCGCGGTAAGCCGCGTGTTGGCGAGGGTCAGGCGTTCCACCAGGTTTGACATGAAGGCGCGGTCAAAGCGGTGGCGGCAGGCGTCGGAGGCGTGCTCGAGCTCTTCGGTGCGGATGGTGATGATGCGCGAATCACCCATGGTTGCCACGTCGGCCGAGCGCTCATTGCCTTCCTTGGAAAGATAGGCCATCTCGCCGAAGCACTCGCCGGGGGCGAGGATGTTGAGCAGTTTCTTGCGCTTGGTCACCTTGACCTCGCCGGCGACGAGGATGCAGAAAAAATCGCCGCTGTCGCCGTCCTGCATCAGCAGCTTGCCCGGCGGCGCATTCTCCCAGGTGCTGATGCGCAGCACCTCCCACAGTTCGGCGTCACTGAAGCCGTTGAAAAACGCCATGGCGCGCAAGGCGTTGAACTTTTCGCTGTCGGCGAATTCCTGGCTGCGGCCGGACAGGGTTTCGTTGCGAAACGCCTCTGCCAGGTCGCGCGAGAATTCCTCCCAGTCCTGGTAGCGCCGTTCGAGGTCTTTTTGCATCGCCGTCCTGACGATCTTGTCCAGGACCAGCGGTATTTCCTTGCGCAGGGATGAGGGCAACGGAGGTTCGACGTTGGTGATCTGGTACATCATGGAAAAATTATTCGAGGCCTGGAAGGGCAGGGTGCCGGTGAGCAGCTGGTACATCACCACCCCCAGCGAATAAATGTCGGTCTGCTGGTTCAGCGTGTGGTCCTTGATCTGCTGCGGCGACATGTAGGCCGGCGAACCTATGCCCGACACCTGCGTATGTTCGCCCGAGGCCATCAGCGCAGCGCCGAAATCGGAAATCTTTATGTCGGTCTCGCCCGAGAGCAGGATGTTGGCCGGTTTGATGTCACGGTGGATGACGCCCAGCTTGTGGGCGAAGGAGAGCGCGCGCGAACACTTGAAGATGATCTCCACCACCTTGTTGGTCGGCAGCAACCTGTCCTTGTCGCAAAAGCGCTCTAGCGTGCCGCCGGCGACATACTCCATGACGATGTAACTCATGTGCGCGTCGCTTACCGCGTCGTAGATCTGCGCGATGTGCGGGTGCTGCAGCTTGCCCGCGAGGGAGGCTTCGGTGATGAACAGCTTTTTGGTCAGCCGGCCCTGGTCGCCGCTGTCGGCGAGGTCTTTTTCGGACACCAGCTTGACCGCGACCTCGCGGTCGGCGAACGGGTCGTAGCAGAGGAAAACCTCGCTGGTGGCGCCGTCCCCGAGCTTTCTTACAACCGGGTACTTGCCTATCCTGTCCATTTACCCGGCAAGGTCGCGCCGTGCGCGTTTCACTGCGGCCCGCACCTGCGCGGGGGCGGTGCCGCCGGCGTGCTTGCGGCTGGCCACCGAGCCTTCCAGCGACAGCACGCCATAGACATCGTTGGCCACCAGCGGTGAAAATGACTTGAGTTTTGCCAGGGGCAGCGCGGCAAGGTCGCAGCCGAGTTGTTCGGCGGCGCGGACCGCCCGTGCCACGACCTCGTGCGCATCGCGGAACGGCAGCCCCTTCTTGACGAGGTAGTCGGCAAGGTCGGTCGCCGTGGCATGGCCTTCAAGGGCGGCGCGGCGCATCGCCCCGGGCACCGCCTCAATGCCGGCGATGAGTTCGGCAAAAATCGCCAGCGTGTCGGTAAGCGTGTCCACGGTGTCGAACAGCGGTTCCTTGTCTTCCTGGTTGTCCTTGTTGTAGGCGAGGGGCTGGCCCTTCATCAGCGTGATGAGGGCTACGAGGTGGCCGACAACGCGTGCGGTCTTGCCGCGCGCCAGTTCGGGTACGTCCGGATTTTTTTTCTGCGGCATGATCGACGAGCCGGTGCAAAAGCGGTCCGGCAAACGGATAAAGCCGTAACGCGGGCTCACCCACAGGATCAGTTCCTCGCACAGGCGCGACAGGTGCAGCATGATGAGCGATGCGCAGGCGCAAAACTCGATGGCAAAGTCGCGGTCCGACACGGCATCGAGGGAATTGGCGCAAATACCGGCAAAGCCGAGTTCTTTTGCGACGCGCGCCCGGTCGATCGGAAAAGAGGTGCCGGCGAGGGCTGCCGCGCCGAGCGGCAGCTGGTTTACGCGGCCCCTGCAGTCGGCAAGGCGCGCGCGATCGCGCGCCAGCATTTCGTAATAGGCCATCAGGTGATGGCCGAAAGTCACCGGCTGCGCCACTTGCAGGTGGGTAAAGCCCGGCATGATGGTCGCGGCATGGCGTCCCGCCTGCTCGACCAGCGCGCCCTGCACGTCCTTGAGCAGGCCCTGCAGGGTGTCGATTTGCGCGCGCAGCCACAGCCTGACGTCGGTCGCGACCTGGTCATTGCGCGAGCGGCCGGTGTGCAGGCGCTTGCCGGCATCGCCGGCGATGGCGGTGAGGCGTTTTTCGATGTTCAGGTGCACGTCCTCGGCATCGAGCGACCAGGCGAAGCCGCCGGCGCGGATTTCCCCGAGAATCTTCTTCATACCCGCCTCGATCGCGCGCAGATCCGGGGCGGAGATGATTTTGGCCGCCTGCAGCATGCGCGCATGCGCCAGCGAACCCTGGATGTCGAACTCGGCAAGGCGCTGGTCGAATGTCACCGACGCGGTGTAGCGCTTTACGCGCTCGGACACCGGCTCGGCGAACCGCCCCGACCAGGTGCCGGCTTTACCGGTGGGCGTTTGTTTGCTGCCGGATTTTTTTGATGGGGCGGCCATGTTCAAATAGGAGGGTAGGTGGGATGCGGCATGCAAAAGTCAGTAGAATGATTGCGCAAAGCTCAGAATTATCAGGATATTTGACTGCAAAAACGGCATGGCAAGTATAAAGGATTCTCCCATCAATAGCGTATCCCGGAGCGTGGCCGCGCCCGCCCGTTTGCCTCCGGGGAGGGGCTGAGTTGGCCGGGCAGGAATCCCGGATCGCGGTTGCGCGCGAACCGCTGCCCGAGGCATTTCCGGATTTCCGCAATCTGGGCGTGATCACGCGCATCCTGCTTTGGGTCAATGCGGCGATGCTCGCCACCGCCTGCGTCCGGGCCGACAGTGCCGGCCGCCTGTTTGCGCTGCTCGTCGAAAGCGCCGCCTACGTTGAGCCGGTGCTCATCGCCACGCTGGTGCTGCTGTACCTGGGGCAAGCGCTGCTGGCAGGAATTCGCCCGCTTGCGGCGCTTGCCACGATTCTCGTGGTCTTGTTTGCCCTTAACCTGCTGATGTTCGAAATTGCCGTGCTGCTGGGCGAGGAGGGCAATGCCTACGTCCTCGTCCGTTCCTGGGCGTACAGCGTGGCAATGATGCTGTTCTTGCGTGCTTATTTCCAGCTGCGCTCGCGGGCTTTTTCGCCGGCCCTGGCCGAGGCGCGATTGCAGGCCTTGCAGGCGCGCATACGCCCGCATTTTTTGTTTAACAGCCTGAACGCCGTGCTCTCGCTCATCCGCAAGGACGCCAGGCGTGCCGAGGCCGCCCTCGAGGACCTGGCCGACTTGTATCGCGTGTTGATGGCCGACAATCGCACCATGACCAAATTGACCGACGAGATCGAGCTGACACGGCGCTATTTGTCACTCGAACAACTGCGCCTGGGCGAGCGCCTGCAGGTGGATTGGCGGCTCGAAGGCATGCCCGAGGACGCCCTCATTCCGCCGATGATGTTGCAACCGCTGGTCGAGAACGCGGTTTATCACGGCATCGAGCCCGGTGTCGCGCCGGGTGTGGTGCATATTGCCATCACGCGCGAAGGGGGGAGTCTGAACTTCCTGTTGTCCAACCCCTACCATCCCGAGCACCAGCACCGTGCCGGTAATCGCATGGCGCTGGCCAATATTCGCGAGCGCCTGTTGCTGCAGTTTGACGTCGAGGCAAGGCTCGAGGCCCACCCGGCCGGCGACCAGTTCGAAATTCGCATCACCATGCCTTATCGCAAATGAGCCGCAAATGAGCCGCAAATGAACGCGCCGCTGCGCATCCTGATTGTCGATGATGAGGCGCCGGCGCGCGAGCGCATGCGCGAGTTGCTCGCCGATCTTGCCAACGCCGCCGCCGCCGACTGCCCGAACAGCATCGTCGGCGAATGCGCCAACGGCTATGACGCGCTTGAGGCGCTTTCGCACGAGGCCGCGGACCTGGTGCTGGTGGACATTCACATGCCACAGATGAGTGGCGTCGAGTTCGCGCGCCACGCCCTCAAGCTGCCGCTGCCGCCGGCGGTGGTGTTCGTCACCGCCCACGACCAGTATGCGGTCGAGGCCTTTGAGGTCAACGCCATCGACTACCTGCTCAAGCCGGTGCGCGCCACGCGCCTTGCCGCCGCTCTGCACAAGGCGTCAACGGCGAGCGCCGATAACCGGCCAAGCCGCGAGCTGCTGGCAAGCATTGATCCGCATCCGCGCCGGCATTTGTCGATTGTTGAACGCGGGCGCATCCTGTTGCTGCCGCTCACCGACGTCCTTTACCTCAAGGCCGAGCTCAAGTACGTCACGGTGAAGACGGCACAGCACGAGTATCTTCTCGAAGAGTCGCTGGCACACCTGGAGCAGGAATTTGCCGGGCAGTTTGTGCGCATTCATCGCAACTGCCTGGTGGCCAAGGCGGCCATACGGGGATTCGAGCGCGTCGCCGAGGAGGAGGGCGAGGCCGGATGGGCGGTGCTGCTCGCCGGCAGTGATGAAAAACTGCCCATCAGCCGCCGCCAGTGGCCGCTGGTCAAGGGGCTGGCGAAATGATTTCGTTACCATGGTAATGGCTGGAAAGCCGCTCTGGGCGTGGCTTTCCAGCCATTTGTCACGCTAACCGCTGTTGCGCAAGCCGGCGGCAATGCCGTTAATGGCCATGTGGATGCCGCGCAGCACGCGCTCATCGCTTGAGCCGGAACGGTGGCGGCGCAGCAGTTCTACCTGCAGGTGATTGAGCGGGTCAAGATAGGGAATGCGGTTTTTTATCGAACGGGCGAGCGGCGGGTTTGACTCGAGCAATTGCTTTTGGTTGGTGATCGCCAGCAGCGCGCCGTAGGTGAGATCCCATTCGGCGCGGATGCGCTTGAATATGTTTTCCCGCAAGGTTTCGTCCTCGACCATCGCGGCATAGCGCGAGGCGATGCCAAGGTCTGTCTTGGCCAGCACCATTTCAATGTTCGACAGCAGGGAACGGAACAGCGGCCAGCGGCGGTACATGCGGCGCAAGCGCGCCAGGCCTTGTTTCGGTTCCTTCGCCAGATAGGCCGCCACCGCACTGCCGACGCCGTACCAGCCGGGCAACAGCAGGCGGCATTGCGCCCAGCTGAACACCCAGGGAATCGCGCGCAAGTCCTCGATGCGGTCGGTTTTCTTGCGTGCCGCGGGACGGCTGCCAATTTTCAGTTCGGAAATCTCGCTGATCGGCGTGGCCTGGCGGAAATAAGTGGCGAATCCGGGTGTTTCGTAGACGAGGCCCCGATAGGCGGCATAGGCGTCGCCCGACAGCGCATCCATGATGTCGCGGAAAGCCCCGGTTTCACCCTCGCTTTCGGTGTCGAGCAGCGTGGCTTCAAGGGTGGCGGCGACGATGGTTTCAAGATTGCGCCGGCCGATTTCCGGGTTGGCATATTTGCTGGCGATGACCTCGCCCTGCTCGGTGATGCGGATCTGCCCGTTCACGCTGCCCGGCGGCTGGGCGAGGATGGCCTCGTAACTGGGACCGCCGCCACGGCCGACCGAGCCGCCGCGGCCGTGAAACAGGCGCAGGCCGATGCCATGCCTGGCGAACAGGCGCTGCAGTTTCACCTCGGCGTTGTACAGTTCCCAGCTGGAAGTGAGAAAACCGCCGTCCTTGTTGCTGTCGGAGTAGCCCAGCATCACTTCCTGCACGCCGCCCCAGCTGTCGTGTATCAGGCGCATCATCCCCGGCAGGGCGAACAGCTGCTCCATGGTGAGGTGGCAGTTGCGCAGGTCGTCTATGGTCTCGAACAGCGGCACGATATGCATCGCTGCCATCGGCGCGGGGCCGGCGCGCAGCAAGCCCGCCTCCTTGAGCAGTACTGCCACTTCGAGGATGTCGCTTGGCGCTGTTGCCTTGGAGATGATGGTCGTGGGCAGGGCCCCCCGGCCATAACGCGCCTGGATATCGTGCGCGGTACGCAGTATTGCCAGCTCACCCTGCGTCTCCGTCGAATAGTCGATGTAAGGCGACATCAGCGGGCGGGCGGTGGCAAGCTCCGCCAGCAGGCGTTGCTGGCGTGCCGGCTCGTCGAGCGCGGCGTAGCCATCGAACCCGGCGCCGCGCTGGAACAACTCGGCGACCACGCGTTCATGCACGTCCGAATTCTGGCGCAGGTCAAGCGGGGCGAGGTTAAAGCCGAATGACTGGGCGGCGTGACGCAGCCGCCGCAGCCGTCCGCGTGCCAGCGCGGCCGATCCGTTGGCCGAGAGCGAGGCGGTGATGGTGTCCAGGTCGGCAATAAACTCGCCGGCCCCGGCGTAAGGTATGGCCGCGGCGGCCGGATTGCGCTGCGCCTCGACCTTGTTCAGGGCGAGCGTTGTTGCCGCAAGCCGCGCGTAGATGCCCACCAGCGCACGCCGGTAGGGCTCATCGGTGCGAAACGGCGAATCGTCATGCGCCGCCGTGGCCAGCGCGGCGAGGGCATCGCTTACCTTGACCATGCCCAGGGACAAGGGTAATTCGGCACCCAGGGCGTGGACCTCGGTGAGGTAGTGCTCCAACGCGACCGTCGATTGCGCGCGCACGGCGTAGGCAAGCACCTGGTGGTCGACAAAGGGATTGCCGTCGCGATCGCCGCCTATCCAACTGCCGATCCTGAAAAAAGCCGGCAGGGTGGGTGCCTGCTTTTGCGGGAACTCGCGTTCGAGAAGATCCTCTATGTCCGCGTACAGGCGCGGCACTTCGCCAAGAAAGGTATGGCGGTAATAGGCGAGGGCGTTGTCGACCTCGTCCCTGACCGAGAGCTTTACCAGGCGCAGCATGCGCGTCTGCCACAGCGTGAGCACCAGGCGGCGCAGGGCCGCCTCGTTTTCCAGCTGCTCCTCGGGCGTGGGCGATCGGTCGCGTTGTCCCAGCAACCGGGCGATCTCGAGTTCGCAGTCCAGGATGCTCTTGCGCTGTACTTCGGTGGGGTGGGCGGTCAGTACCGGGCTGATCAGCGCCCTGGCCAGCGTTTCGGTCAGCCTGGCGGCGCTGACATGGGCTTTCTTGAACCGCGAAAAGGCGAGGGCGAGGCTGCCCTCCTGGGGCGCGGAACCGGCCATGCGATGCGCACGCCGGCGGCGGTTGTGGTGCAGGTCTTCGGCGATGTTGGCGAGGTGGGAAAAATAACTGAAGGCACGCACCACCGAAATGGTCGGTTCGCGCCCCAGGCGGTTGAGCATGGTCTCGAGTTGCTTGCGCACCGACTCGTCGCGGTCGCGCCGGAAGCGCACCGCGTGCTGGCGGATGGTCTCGACCACCTGGTACATTTTTTCGCCCTCCTGCGCGCGCAGGGTGTCGCCGAGCATGCGCCCGAGCAGGCGGATGTCCTCCTTGAGCGGCAGGTCCTTGTCGCGGCTAACGGCCACGCGGATTGTTCTCGGGGGGCTGTTTTGCTGCGGGCGCCCGGGCGAGTTTTGCCGCGGCGCCGTCGATGCGCTCATCCAGGTAGGCGCCGTAATAGTCGGCGATGCCGAACCCGACCAGTGGTTCGGCGAGGACTTCGCCCTCCGGGCCGAGCAGCAGCACTGTCGGGAAACGCTTTATTTTCATGGCTCGGGCGAAGGCCTGGTGCGAGGTGGCGGCACCGTCAAAAGCGGTCAGGGGGGTTTTCTGGTCGATGTCGATTTGCCGGAAAACGACCTTGGCCTGGTAATCCGGGTTCCCTTGCATGGGCAGCAGGAATTCGCGCCGCGCGCGCTCGCACCACGGGCAGCCGGTTTCACTGAACAAGACCAGCAGCGGCCGTTTGCTTGCCGCCACGTCGCGCCCGTCGGCGGCGAGGTTGCGGGCCAGGGGCAGGGTGGTGGCCCCCTGCGCCGCGGCCCCCGGAGCGGCCCAGATTGTGGGGGGGGCTGTCAGGGCGAGTGCTAGAATGAGGGTAGTGAAGCGTATCAACACAATCTACCTTTGAACCTTGAACTCCAGTCGCACTAGTCATGCCGGCGGTGATCCCGAACGCATTGTCATCGCCTCGCGCCAAAGCCGGCTTGCCCTGTGGCAGTCCGAACACGTACAGGAACGCCTGCAAAAATTATACCCTCAATGCGAGGTCACTATTTTTGCCATGAGCACGCGCGGCGATGAAATCCTCGACCGGTCGCTGTCCAAGGTCGGCGGCAAGGGTTTGTTCGTCAAGGAGCTCGAGACCGCCCTCGCGGACGGCCGCGCCGATATCGCCGTGCATTCGGCCAAGGACGTGCCGATGGAACTGCCCGCGGGGTTTGCGCTGGCGGCGATCGCCGAGCGCGAAGATGCGCGCGACTGTTTTGTTTCCAACGACTACGGCACGCCGGCTGACCTGCCGGCCGGAGCGGTGCTGGGCACCTCCAGCCTGCGCCGCGAGGCACAGTTGCGCGAGCGTTTTCCACAATTGGAAATCAAACCCTTGCGCGGCAATCTCGACACGCGGCTGGCCAAGATCGACCGCGGCGAAGTGCAGGCGGCCGTGCTGGCCGCAGCCGGACTGACGCGCTTGGGCCTGTCTGCGCGCATTCGCAGCATCATCGATACCAAGGACAGCCTGCCGGCGGCGGGCCAAGGCGCGCTTGCCATTGAGTATCGTGCCGACCGGCCCGAATGGCTGGGCTGGCTTGCGCCGCTCAATCACCTCGAAACCGCCGCGTGTGTACGCGCCGAGCGCGCCGTCAGCCGGGCGCTGGGCGGCAGTTGCCAGTTGCCCCTGGCCGCTTACGCCGAGTGCGCCGGCGGCCGCTTGACCTTGCGCGGCCTTGTTGCCGCGCCGGACGCAAGCCAGGTGGTGCGCGCCGAACTTGAGGGTGCCATGACCGATCCGGAGAGCCTGGGCGAGGCGCTCGCGCAAATGCTGGTTGGCCGCGGTGCGGATCGCATCCTGGCGGCCCTGTCATGAGAACCCTTAACGGCCGCCGTGTCCTGGTTACGCGACCGCGCGAGCAGGCCGGCATGCTGATGCGGCTGCTGCGCGACGGTGGCGGCGAGCCGGTATTGTTCCCGGCGCTGGAGATCCGCGCGCCGGCGCAACCTGAAACGCTTGAAGCGACGATGCGCGACCTCGCCCGCTTTGACCTGGCGATTTTTATCAGTCCGACCGCGGTTGAGTACGGACTGCGATTTGCGACCGCCGCCGGCCCGTGGCCCAAGGAGTTGAAGGTTGCCGCAGTGGGTCCCGGCGGTGCGACGGCCCTGGCCGCCGCGGGAATTCATAATGTCATCGTGCCCGCGTCGCGCTTTGACAGCGAGGGCCTGCTCGACAAAATGGCCAAGCTGACCTACCTGACTTACCGCAACGTGATCATTTTTCGCGGCGGCGGTGGGCGCGAGTTGCTCGCCACCGAACTGAAGCGGCGCGGCGCCGAAGTCACGCTGGCCGAGTGCTACGAGCGGAGCAAGCCGGCGACCGATGGCGCACCGATTGTTGCGATGTGGCGTGAGGGCCGGCTGGACGCGATCACCGTTACCAGCAGCGAGGCGATGGATAATCTGGTTGAAATGCTCGGCGAACCGGGGCGCGAACTGCTCGCTGTGACGCCGGTGTTCGCCCCGCATCCGCGCATTATCGAACGCGCGCAGTGGCGCGGTGCGCTCAAGGCGCAGCTCACGGCCGCCGGGGACAAGGGTATTGTCGATGGCATGCAAAGTTATTTTGCCAAAGCGGCCAGACTGGCAAAATAAGCCCGCATTTCGATGGTGCAATGACTGATATGGACGATACGACAGCTCCCCAACACGGGGTCCGGCCGCGGGGCCTGGGCGCGCGTTTGCGTGCCGCCAATCTGGCCACCCCGCTGGGAATGCTTGTCCTTGTGGCGCTGTGTTTTTTTGCCTGGCAGTGGTGGGATACGCGCCAGAAAATAGACACCCTGTCACAGGAGTTGGCAAAGCGCCTGCGCGACAGCGACGCGGGCAGCCAGGAAAGCCGGCTTGTCGCGAAGCAGGCGCAGGAAGCGGTGCGTGAAGCCGAGGCCAAGCTCAACCTCATGGAGGCGCGGCTGCAGGAATCGCAGAACCAGCAGGTCGCGCTCGAGGCCTTGTACCAGGAACTGTCCCGCGGCCGTGATGACTGGGTGCTTGCGGAAATTGAACAAATCCTTGCCATCGCTTCCCAGCAATTGCAACTGGCGGGCAACGTTTCGGTCGCGCTTGTGGCGCTGCAGAGCGCCGACTCACGGCTTGCGCGCTCCGATCGTCCGCAGTTCATTTCCCTGCGCAAGGTCCTCGCCCGTGATATCGACAGCCTCAAGTCGGCACCCAATCTTGACCTGACCGGTTTGTCGCTGAAAATAGAGCAGCTGATTGGTGCCGTTGATGGCTGGCCGCTCGCTTTTGAGGGGCGACCGCACGATGAAAAACGCACGGCTGCGGCGGCCGGAGATGGATTCTGGAGCACGCTCGGCAGCCAGATATGGGCGGAGATCCGCCAGCTGGTGCGGGTGCAAAACAGCGACCGGCCCGAAGCCGTGCTGCTTGCGCCGGACCAGGCGTTTTTCCTGCGCGAGAACGTAAAACTGCGCCTGCTCAACGCCCGGTTGGCGCTGTTGCAGCGTGACCAGAGCGGTTATCGCCAGGATATCCGCGCCGCGACTGACTGGATCGGCCGACATTTTGACACCCGCGCCAAACCCGTCGCAAACGCCATGTCCACGCTGAAGCAGTTGGCCGCCGCCGGTGTCAGCGTCGAGCCGCCGACACTTGCCGAAAGCCTCGCCGCAGTTCGCAACTTCAAGACTTCGCGCGAGATTTCGCGCGACAAAGCGCCGCGATGAGGGGTTTGTTCTGGTTGCTGGCGGTGTTCTCGCTGGCTGTCGGACTTTCGCTGGTGACCCGTTTTGGCGACGGCTATGTCCTCATCGTCGCGCCGCCATGGCGTGTGGAGGCGTCACTGGTGCTGGTGTTCCTGTCCTTGCTGGGCGCCTTTATCCTCGGTTATTGGGCGGTGCGGCTGGTTTCGCACACGCTGCGCCTGCCGGCGCATGTAAAGGTGTTTCGCGCACGCCGGCGTGAATCCGGCGGCCGCGCCGCTTTTGCCGCTGCGGTGCAGGCCTTGTTCGAGGGTCGTTGGGGCCGCGCCCGCAAGTTCGCCGCAAAAGCCCATAACCTGCAAAGTGATCCGACGCTCGCTGCACTGGTGGCTGCAAGGGCTGCGCACAAGATGCGCGATGCCAACGAGTGCGCTGTCTGGTTGTCCAGGGCCGAAGAAGACGCCGACTTGCGCCAGGCCCGCCTTTCCACCGAAGCCGAATTATTGCTCGATGCGCGGCGTTACGAAGATGCACGGGCCGTGTTGCGGCAATTGCATGACGGCGGACATCGCGGCATTTCAAGCCAGCTGATGCTGTTGCGCGCGGAGCAGGGCGCGGGAAACTGGGAAGAGGTGGTGCGGCTGGTCAAGGTGCTTGAAAAGCGCGACGCCGCCCCGCGTGAATGGCTGCGACAGTTGCGCCTCAATGCCACGGTCGAAAGCCTGCATGCCAAGGGTCTTGACGCCGCCAGCCTGACCCGTCACTGGCGCGGCATCGAGGAGGCGGAGCGCCTTGACCATCGCGTGGCCGGTGCCGCCGCGCGCCTGTTCATGCGCCTGGGCGGGGGAAAAGTGGCGCACGACATTTTGCGCGATGTACTGGAGCGCGAATGGAATGAAGATGCCGTGTTGCTATACGGTGAATGCCTTGGCACTGATGCACGCGACCAGCTGCAACAGGCCGAGCGCTGGCAGCAACGCCATCCGCGCGATGCCGGACTGTTGCTGACGCTGGGCCGTTTATGCGTGCACCTTGAGCTTTGGGGCAAGGCGCAAAGCTACCTCGAGGGGAGCCTGGCGCTGCAGCCCTCGCGCACGGTGCATGTTGCGCTGGCGCGGCTGGCCGATGGCCTGGAGCGGCCCGAAGAGGCGCAAAAGCATTACCGCGCCGCGGCCGACCTGGATTAGACCCAGTCCCTGGCCGGCAGAAAATCGGTATAGAGTTTTTCCTCGGCGCTGCCTGCCTGCGGTTTCCAGTCATAACGCCACCTGACCACCGGCGGCAATGACATCAGGATTGATTCGGTTCTTCCCCCCGACTGCAGGCCAAACAGTGTGCCGCGGTCATAGACCAGGTTGAACTCGACATAACGTCCGCGCCGGTAGGCCTGGAAATCGCGTTCACGCTCACCGTAGGGGGCATCCTTGCGCCGTTCGGCAATCGGCAGGTAGCCGGGCAGGAAGGCGTCGCCGGCGCTTTGGGTGAGTGCGAAGCTCTGCTCAAAGCCCAGTTCACTGAAGTCATCAAAGAAAATACCGCCGATGCCGCGCGCTTCACCGCGATGGCGCAGGAAAAAATAATCGTCGCACCACTTTTTGAAACGCGGGTGATACTGGCTGCCGAACGGATCGAGCGCGTTGCGGCAGGTCTGGTGGAAGTGCCGGGCATCCTCGGCATAACCGTAATATGGCGTCAGGTCCATGCCGCCGCCAAACCACCACACGGGTTCATCACCCTGGGTGGCAAAAAAGCGCACATTCATGTGCACCGTGGGTGCGTGCGGATTGCGCGGATGGAGTACCAGCGACACGCCCATCGCTTCCCACGGGTGGCCGGCGATTTCCGGGCGATGGGCCGATGCCGAGGGCGGCAGTTTGGAGCCGGTAACGTGGGAGAAATTAACGCCGCCGCGCTCGAAAAAACGCCCTTCCTCGACCAGCCGGCTGATGCCGCCGCCGCCTTCTGGTCGCACCCAGGAGTCGGTGCGAAAAGGCGTGCCGTCCAGAGATTCGAGCGCGCCGACAATGCGCGCCTGCAAGCCAAGCAGGTAGGCCTTGACCGCCGCTGTGTCGGGATTCACCAAGATTTTGCGCCCCCTGAGGTGAACGCCATCAATGTTTTTTCACGCCGATCGCGCGAAACCCGATGTCGCTGCGGAACTGCATGCCCTCGAAGCGGATCAGCTCCACCGTCTGGTAGGCGCGGTGCTGGGCCATTTTGACGCTGTCGCCAAGCGCGGTGACGCACAGCACCCGCCCACCGGATGTCACCGCCTGCTTGCCCGAGAGCGCCGTGCCGGCATGAAATACTTTGCAGTCGGCGCTGTCGGGCGGAAGGCCTGATATGGCATCACCGCTTCTGGGCGATTCGGGATAGCCGGCCGCGGCGAGTACCACGCCCAGCGCGGTACGCCGGTCCCAATCGACCTGGACCTGGTCAAGCCTGCCGTCGACGGCATGCTCGATGATCTCCAGCAGGTCGCTTTTCAGGCGCAGCAGCAGGGGTTGCGTTTCCGGATCGCCCAGGCGGCAGTTGAATTCGAGTACGGTCGGATTACCAGCCTTGTCTATTATGATGCCGGCGTAGAGAAAACCGGCGTAGGGAATGCCGTCACTGGCCATGCCTTGCATCGTCGGCAGGATGATTTCGCGCATGATGCGGTTGTGCAGTTCCGGGGTTACCACCGGGGCCGGCGAATAGGCTCCCATGCCGCCGGTGTTGGGGCCGAGGTCGCCGTTCTTAAGTCGCTTATGGTCCTGGCTGGTCGCCAGTGGCAGCACGTGCTCGCCGTCGGCCAGCACGATGAAGCTGGCTTCCTCGCCATCCAGGAAACCTTCAATAACGACCCTGTGGCCGGCGTCTCCCATACTGTTGCCCACCAGCATGGCGTCGACGGCGCCGTGTGCATCGGCGGCATTCATCGCCACCACCACGCCTTTGCCGGCGGCCAGCCCGTCGGCCTTGACCACGATGGGCGCCCCCTGCTTGTCGATATAGGCATGTGCGGCGGCGGCATCGGAAAACGTGGCGTAGGGCGCCGTGGGAATGCCGTGGCGGAACAGGAATTGTTTGGCGTAGTCTTTCGAGGATTCGAGCTGGGCTGCGGCGCGGTTCGGGCCGAATATGCGCAGTCCGCGAGCCTTGAACAAGTCCACCACGCCGGCGGCCAGCGGCGCTTCGGGTCCGACCACGGTGAGGTGGATGTTTTCCTTTTGCGCAAAGTCCGCCAGTTCGGTGAGCGAGGTGACGGGCAGGTTCACCATGTTGCCGTCCAGTGCGGTGCCGGCGTTGCCGGGCGCGACATAGACCATCTGAACCCGTGGATTCTGCGCCAATCGCCAGGCAATGGCGTGTTCGCGACCACCGGAACCGATTACGAGGAGTTTCATGTCAGTGCCCGTTTGGTGACCGCTCAGTGCCGGAAGTGGCGCACGCCGGTAAAGACCATGGCGATGCCGCGCTCGTTGGCGGCGGCAATCACCTCATCATCGCGCATACTGCCGCCGGGCTGGATGACCGCCACGGCGCCGGCATCGGCAACGACATCAAGGCCGTCGCGGAAGGGGAAAAACGCGTCCGATGCAACGACCGAACCCTGCAGGGTCAGCCCGGCGTTTTGCGCCTTTATGGCGGCGATGCGCGCCGAATCGATGCGGCTCATCTGGCCCGCACCCACGCCCATGGTCATGCCGCCTGCGCAAAACACGATGGCGTTGGATTTTACGAACTTGGCGACGCGCCAGGCAAACAACAGGTCGGCGGTCTGGCCGGCGGTCGGGACGGCCTTGCTCACCACCTTGATGTCGGCCGCCGATACATCGCGATTGTCCGCGGTCTGTATCAGCAGGCCCGAACCGACACGCTTGGCATCGTGGCTGTTGCGGCCGTTGCGGCCGTCCGGACCGGGGGCGATGGCAAGCAGGCGGGTGTTGGGCTTGCCTGCAAAGACCGCCAGCGCTTCGGCGGAAAAGGCCGGGGCGATCAGCACTTCGACAAATTGTTTGGCAACCAGGCTTGCCGCTGCCCCGTCGAGCGGGGCATTGAATGCGATGATGCCGCCGAACGCCGATGTCGGATCGGTTTTCAGCGCCTTGGCGTAGGCCTCGGCCGGATTGGCCCCGAGTGCCACACCGCAGGGATTGGCGTGCTTGACGATGACGCAGGCTGCCTGCGGCGCCTGGTCGGCGAATGATTTGACACATTCCCAGGCGGCATCGGCGTCGGCGATGTTGTTGTAGGACAGTTCCTTGCCTTGCACCTGGGTGGCCATCGCCAGCGTGCCGGGCACCGGATAAAGGTCGCGATAAAACGCCGCCTGCTGGTGCGGATTTTCGCCGTAACGCAAATCCTGGAGTTTTTCAAAGCGCCCGTTGCTTTGGCCGGGAAAGGCGCTGTGCCTGCCGTCTGTGCCGATAGAGGACAGGTAGTCGCTGATCGCCGCATCGTAATTGGCGATGCGGTTGAAGGCGCTTACGGCGAGGGCGAAGCGCGTGGCGTCGCTGAGCGCGGGTGACGGAGTGGCCTTCAGTTCGTGCAGGACGCCGGCGTACTGTGATGCATCGGTCAGCACCGCCACGCCCTGCCAGTTCTTTGCCGCCGAACGCACCATCGCAGGGCCGCCGATGTCGATATTTTCAATCGCTTCATCCGGCGTGCAATCGGCTTTTGCCACCGTCGCCTCGAACGGGTAGAGGTTGACCACCAGCATGTCAATGCGGCCGATGCCGGCTTTCTCGATGGTATTCATGTGCGCCGGCAAGTCGCGTCGGGCGAGCAGGCCGCCGTGTATCTTGGGGTGCAGGGTCTTGACGCGGCCGTCCAGCATCTCCGGGAAACCCGTGTAGTCGGCCACCTCGGTGACGCCAATGCCGGCGTCGGCTAAAAGTTTTGCCGTCCCGCCGGTGGAAAGTATGGCCACGCCCATGGTTGCGAGGGCGCGCGCCAGTTCAACTATGCCGGTTTTGTCCGAAACACTGATCAGGGCCTGCCGGATGGTGTTCATGTGCGGACGCTTGGGCGTGGCGGCTGGAGCGCAGCCTGGCTAGAGCTTAATCTTCAGGAGCTGGATTTTCTTGCGCAGGGTGTTGCGGTTGATGCCCAGCATTTCGGCCGCAACCGTCTGGTTGCCTTCGGCCCGGTCAAGCACCATTTCGAGCAGCGGTCGTTCAACATTGCGTATGACCATATCGTATACGGCGCGCGGTTTTTCACCGTCGAGGTCCTTGAAATAACGGTCAAGGGACTTGCGCACGCAGTCGCTGATCTCGTTGGTTTGTTTCATGCTGCCAATTCCTCTATCTGATTTTCTTCAATGTAACGCAGGTGGCGGTGCTCGCCCGCCAGCATCTGGAAAAAATGGTCCACCGCCGCGAGTTGTTCTTCGCAGTTGGGCAACTGGTTCATGGCATGGCGGAACACCGCCGAACCGGTGAGGCCCTTGGTGTACCAGGAGATGTGCTTGCGCGCCACACGCACGCCGCGCTCGGCGCCGTAAAAGCCGTACAGGTCGTGCAGGTGTGCGATCAGCACCTCGTGGATCTCGGTCACCAGCGGCGGCAGCAGGATGGTGCCGGTGTTTAGGTAGTGCTCCATCTCGCGAAAAATCCACGGCCGGCCCTGCGCCGCGCGACCAATCATCACGCCATCGGCCCCGGTTACCTGCAGGACTTGTCTGGCTTTTTGCGGTGTGGTGATGTCGCCATTGGCAATCACCGGCAGGCGGGTTGCGGCCTTGACCTCGGCGATGGTGTCGTATTCGGCATCCCCGGAATAACCGCAGGCGCGGGTGCGGCCGTGTATTGAAAGCAGCTGGATCCCGGCCTGTTCGGCGATTGCCGCCACCATCAGGGCATTCTTGTTCTGCTTGTCCCAGCCGGTACGAAACTTCAGCGTGACCGGCACATCGACCGCGGCGACCACCGCGTCGAGGATGCGTCCGACCAGCGGCTCGTCGCGCAGCAGCGCCGAACCGGCCATGACGTTGCAGATTTTCTTTGCCGGGCAACCCATGTTGATGTCGATGATTTGCGCGCCATGATCGACGTTGAATCGCGCCGCATCGGCCATCATTTTCGGGTCGGCGCCGGCGATTTGCACCGAAATCGGGTCGACTTCGCCCTCATGATTGGCGCGGCGTCGCGTCTTTTCGCTGCCCCAGAGCAGCGAGTTGGAGGCAACCATCTCGGATACGGCGAGGCCGGCACCGAATTTTTTGCACAACTGGCGAAACGGACGATCCGTGACGCCGGCCATCGGGGCAACAAACAGATTGTTGCGCAGCACGTGCGAACCGATTTGCATTGCGGGTTGCTGTAGTTTTATTGTCAGGCGGGAGGGCGATTTTACACGCATTACAAAAACGGAAAAAGGATTTTGTTCATTTTTTGTGCACGTGACGGCGGCAGTAGCGCCGGCGGTGTTTCAGGGCAGAGCGCGCATGCCGAACATCATGCGGCGGGTCAAGAATCGTCTTGGTGCCGGCAACATGTCGAGCAGGAAAAGTCCGGCGCCACGGGTAAATCCGGCGGCGGCATTGGAATTTGAAAAAAGCTTGACCAGGGCATCGGTGACGCGGACGCCGGCGTTGCGGTCCGGCGCGCGCACCGCCCGGTAGCGCGCCACGAACGCCGGTTCGCCGAGGGCTTCTGCCGCGCAGTCGCGAATCATCCCGGCAAGTTCCACGCCATCACGCAACCCGAGATTGAGTCCTTGCCCGGCCACCGGATGCAGGGCTTGCGCCGCATTGCCGACGGTCACGCAGCGCAAGGGGGCATGCCTGGCCCGTCGCAAGGCCAGCGGGAATTGGCTGCGTGCACTGACGGAGAAAAAACGGCCGGCGCGATTGCCAAAGGCGTGTTGCAGTGCGGCCAAAAACACCCCTTGGTTCATTTCCGCCAAGCCGGCCGCCCGTTGCGGACTTGTGCACCAGACCATGCCGTAACCGTTGCCGCTTTTGTTTCCAGAATCAAAGGGCAGCAGGGCAAGCGGACCTTCAGGTGTAAAGCGTTCCCAGGCGCGACCCTGATGCGGCGTGTCCGTCTCAATGTGTGCAACCAGGGCAACTTGCCCGTAGTCCTGGCTGCGCGATTCGGTAAGGTGACCACCGTCGGCCAGCACGACCAGTCTTGCATCGATCACACCATTGCTGGTAACGGCCCTGGCTAATGTTGCCCGGTCCTCGATTGTTTGGACCAGCCCGGTTAGCTGTGTGCAGCCGAGCCCGGCCGAAGCGGCGCGTTGCAATTCATCGTAGGCAATGACATGGCCCAGTGCCGGCAGTTGATGTTCAGCAGCATTGATCAGGGTGCGGCCAAAACGACCCTGGTGCGAAACATGGATGGCGGTGATTGCGGTCGCGCCGCCCGTGGGCCAGCAGCCAAGCTGTTCGAGGATCAGCTTGCTGCCGTGTGACAGGGCGATCGGCCGCGGATCCGGATGTGCCGGAGCGCCCGGCCCGACCAGGGCAACGCGAAGGTGCGAGCCGGAGAGGGCTTGCGCAATCGCCGAGCCGATCGGCCCGCCGCCGGCGATCAGGACATCGAAGGCCGGCGTGCCGGCAGCTTCAGGCATGTGCCATCAGGGCTTCGATTTGCGCCACGGTTTTGGGGGCGCCGGCGGTGATGATGTCGCAGCCGGTTCGGGTTACCAGCACGTCGTCCTCAATCCGGACGCCGATATTCCAGTACTTTTTGGGCACATTCCTGGCGGGGCGGATGTAACAACCGGGCTCCACCGTGAGTACCATGCCGGGGCGGAGTTTTTTCCATGCGCCGCCGTCCTTGTATTCGCCGGCATCGTGCACGTCCAATCCGAGCCAGTGTCCGGTGCGATGCATGTAAAAGCGGCGGTAGTCGCCCGAAGCGATGACGTCGTTCACACTGCCCTTGCAAAGCCCGAACTTGATGAAGCCCCTGACCAGGACGCGCACCGCCGCGTCGTGGGGTGCCTGCCAGGATTTTCCCGGACGCACGGCGCGAATGGCCGCGGCCTGCGCGGCCAATACCAGTTCGTAGATTTCGCGCTGTGCCTGGCTGAAGCGGCCGTTGACCGGGAAGGTACGGGTTATGTCCGATGCGTAGCCATCGAGTTCGCAACCGGCATCGATCAGCAGCAGGTCGCCTTTGTTGAGCCTGGCGTCGTTTTCACGGTAATGCAGGATGCAGGCATTGGCGCCGCCGGCGACGATGGAAGTGTAAGCGGGGAACTGCGAGCCGTTACGCCTGAATTCATGCAACAGTTCGGCCTCGATTTCGAACTCCATTCGCCCGGGGCGCGTGGCCTGCATGGCGCGCCGGTGCGCGCCGGCGGAGATCGCCGCCGCGCGGCGCATCACGCCGATTTCATGTGCATCCTTGACCAGTCGCAACTGGTCGATGATGGTGCGTACATCGCGGATTTCACCGGGGGCGGCAATGCCGGTGCGGGTCTGGCTGCGCACCTTGTTGAGCCAGCCGATGACACGCGCGTCCCAGGCCGCGTCCATGCCGGTGGCAAAGTAAACCGCTTTCTTGTCCGCCAGCAGTTGCGGCAGTTTTTCATCCAGCGCCTCGATAGGCCAGGCCTCGTCAAAGCCGTAGGCCTTGCGCGCGGCGACCGGGCCGCAGCGCACCCCGTCCCACAGCTCGCGTTCGGGATTCTTTTCGCGGCAAAACAGGATGGCGCGCGGCCTTGTCCCGGCTATGAGTACCAGAACGGAATCGGGCTCGCAGAATCCGGTCAGGTAGTAGAAATAGCTGTCAAAGCGGTACGGGTAGTCGCTGTCGCGGTTGCGCATGCGTTCGGGCGCGGTGGGTACGATGGCGATGCCGCTTTTCATCGATTGCGCCAGCGCGCGCCGGCGGCGCAGGTAGTATTTGATGTCGGTACGTTTCATGTCGGTCATGGGGGCTAGCGTATATCAAATTGAAGCGGGGGAAGTGCAGCTTAGTTTTTGGCGACGCTGTGTGTTTTGGTGTTCAACTCATGCTGCAGTGCACGCAGCCTTTCGGGGGTGCCGATATCGCGCCAACGTCCGTGGAAATGTTCCCCGCTTACCCGGCCGGCGTCCATCGCATTGCGCAATAGCGGCGCAAGGGCGGCTTTTTCACCCGGGATGATGGTGGCAAACAGGGCGGCGTCGTAGACGCCGATGCCGCTAAAGGTGAGGCATTGGCTGCCGGTGGTTTGTTCACGATTGTTTTGCACGCGTTGCCCGTGCAGCAGAAAATCACCGCCGGCGTGCTGCGGCGGGTTGTCAACCAGCACGAGGTGGGCGAGGTCGCCCTGCTGTAGCGCCGAGCGTGCAGCGGACATGTCGTAGTCACACCATATATCCCCGTTCACCACCAGGAAGCGCTCCCCGAGTAAATGCAGCGCCCTGGCAATGCCGCCGGCTGTTTCCAGCGCCTCGCTCTCTCCCGAGTAATGGATGGCAAGGCCATAGCGCGATCCGTCGCCAAGTTCGCTTTCGATCAGGTGCCCCAGATGGGCGTGATTGATGATTACTTCACGGAATCCGGCGGCGCAAAGGTTTTGCAAATGCCAGGCGATGAGCGGCCTGCCGCCCGCTTGCAGCAGGGGTTTGGGCAGCGCATCGGTGAGCGGGCGCATGCGCTCGCCACGGCCCGCTGCCAGAATCATGGCCTTCATTGCATCGCCTTCATCAGAAGGTGTAGCCGGATTTGACACTGATGTTTTCCAGTTCGTCCAGCAGCAACAGCAGTGGCTTGAGCCGGCCGTAGCGCGACGCGACGTCACGGATGTAGCGGATGAAGCGCGGCGTGTCGGCAAGATAGTCCGCCTTGCCGTCGCGATAATTCAGGCGCGCGAAAATACCGAGGATCTTGAGATGGCGTTGCAGGCCCATCCATTCACATTCGGCATAAAAATCGCCGAAGTCGGCGCGTACCGGCAGTCCGGCTTTTTTCGCCTTTTGCCAGTAACGCACCGTCCAGTCCAGCACGCGCTCCTCCGGCCAGGACAGAAAGGCGTCCTTGAACAATGATGCCACGTCATAACTGATGGGGCCGCAAACGGCGTCCTGAAAATCGAGAACACCCGGATTGGGTTGGCACACCATCAGGTTGCGCGGCATGTAATCGCGGTGCACAAATACGGTTGGTTGCGCCAGGTTGCTGCTGACGATGGCGTCAAATATGCTGCCCAACGCCTGCTGTTGCGACGCACCCAGGCTGACACCCAGATGGCGGTTGACGTACCAGTCTGGAAACAACGCCAGTTCGCGCCTTAGCAGTGCGTCATCGTAGGGCGGCAGGATGGCGGGGCGGCTGGCGAGCTGCCACAGGACCAGTGCGTCAAGCGCGTCGTTAAACAGAGCATCGGCATTGTTTTCGTTGATCGCCGCGAGGTAGGTGGTGTCACCCAGGTCGGTAAGCAGCAGGAAGCCCTGATCGATGTCTTGTGCCAATACCTTTGGCGCGCAAACGCCGGCCGCCTCCAGCAACGCGGCGACTTTGACAAACGGCCGGCAGTCCTCCTGCGGCGGTGGCGCGTCCATGACGATCAGGCTGGGTCGTGCCGCGGCAAAATCGAGGCGGAAATAGCGGCGAAAGCTGGCGTCGGCGGAAGCGGGCTTCAGGCTGAAGGATCCACGCGGGAAGTGGGACTCAAGCCAGAGTCCGAGCTGTGTGCTGCGATCCAATTGTTTTCTTGCCTTATCCCTTAATTTTGCGATTTTAACACCCAAAATACGAGGCATAATGCCGGTTCAATAATGTTCAGGTTTCCGCGGCTTCGTCCGAACATTTGTCGAGGCGGCGGTTTCCCCAACCACGGTTTTCTTCCCACACCCTTGCCATGCCGCATTTGCGTTCTATTGCCCTTATCGCGCTGGCCGCCGGCATCGGCCTTGCGAGCCCGGCCGGCGTGCATGCGCAGGGCCTCAAGTTGCAGCGGTCCATCATCGGACCGCCGACGGGGCGCGATGTCGTACTGCCGGTATTTATATCGGGAGAGAGGATCGAAGGCATTACCAACCAGGAAATGCGCGTGTCGGGCGATGCAGAATTGCGCAAAGGCGCTGCCTCCATCGTGTCTGACCGGCTGAAATATTTACCCGATGCCGACGAGGTTGAGGCGCTGGGCAATGTGCGACTTTTACGCGACGGCGATGTCATGACCGGCCCGGCTTTGCGTTACAAGCTTGACCAGGAGCAAGGTGTATTCGAGGAACCGGTATATTCACTGGCGCCGCGAAAAAAATCCGATGCAGCGGGTTCCGCGGGAAACGGTGCGGCGCGACAGATGCAAATTCTCGGAGATCAACAGTACCGCATGGTCGAAGGCACCTACTCGACCTGCAAACCGGGTAACGAAGACTGGTATATCCGCTTTGGCCAACTCGACCTGGACTACGGTCGCAGCCTGGGCGTGGCTCGCGCGGCGCGGGTGGTGTTCATGGATGTCCCCATCTTGGCGACGCCCTGGCTTACATTTCCCCTGGATAACCAGCGCAAGTCCGGATTCCTGGCGCCCTCATACGGGACGTCGGACAAGGGTGGTGCGGAAGTCGCGCTGCCTTATTACTGGAATATCGCGCCCAATTACGATGCCACCCTTACGCCGCGTTACATCGGCAAGCGCGGATTGCAGGTTGGAGCGGAGGTTCGCTACCTCCAGCCCAATTACCGTGGCGAGGCCAGCTATGTGGTGCTTCCCGACGACAAGACGATCAATCAGACGCGCTGGGCACTTAATGCAGTGCACAGTTTCTCTGATCCGCGGGTCTCCGGCGGGTGGATTGTCAACAGCGTATCGGATAACAATTACTATCGCGATCTTTCCTCTCAAATCAACACCACCTCGCTTGCCAACCTGAATCGCGAAGCGTTCGCGTCCAGCGGTGGCAGATTCCTGGGCGACGGTACCTGGGGAGGGACAGTCAGGGTACAACGCTACCAGACCTTGCAGGATCCGCTTCAGCCTGTAACGGTTCCCTATGCGCGGTTGCCGCAATTGAATTTCAGTGCGGCCAAACGAGGAGTGGCAGGGGAAAACTACGGAATCACCGCCGAGTATGTCAGCTTCGCGGCGTCGACTCTTGTCGAAGGCAAGCGAACATCCGTCATCCCGACCGTTAGCCTGCCCCTGATCGATCCCGGTGCCTATCTGACCCCCAAGCTTAGTTATAACTGGACCAAATACGCACTGACGCAGAATGAGCCGGGAATCCCAAGCGCCATTACGCGCGCACTGCCAATACTCAGTGTCGATAGCGGCCTGTTTTTTGAACGTCCTATGAGTATTCAGGGGCGGGACCTGACGCAAACGCTCGAGCCGCGCCTGTATTATGTGAAGATTCCCTACCGCGACCAGAACAACATTCCAGTATTCGATACCGGACAGTCAGACTTCAATTTTTCGCAGATGTTTTCCGAAAACCAGTTTTCCGGCAAGGATCGCATCAACGACGCCAACCAGCTGACCGCTGCGGTGACCACGCGCATAGTACAGCCCAGTGGGCAAGAGCTTGCCCGGGCGAGCATCGGGCAGCAATACTATTACAGCAACCAGCAGGTGACGCTCCCAGGAGCTACGCCGCGCACCTACAAGATTTCCGACTGGGTGGCGACGGGCAACGCCAGGGTCAGCCAGAGCGTGCAGGTTAATGGCTTGCTCCAATACGATCCCCGCCTGAATATAGTTGACCAGGCAAATTTCGGAATGCGGTATCAGCCCGAGGTACAAAAGCTACTGAACCTTGGCTACCGTTATGTCCCGAATTCGATCAAGACTGTCGATGCGTCGGGGCAATGGCCGCTGGGCGGCGGTTTGTACGGTGTAGGACGTGCCAGCTACTCATTGCTCAACCCTAAATCACTGATCGAGGGCCTGGCGGGCTTTGAGTATGATGGCGGCTGCTGGGTTGTGCGCCTGGTCGCCCACCGTTTTTCCACCGCCGTCGGCGTGCAAAGCAATACGATTTTGCTGCAGCTCGAATTGAATGGCCTGGCTAGTGTTGGGGCCAATCCGCTGAGCCTGCTCAAGAGCAATATCAGCGGCTACAGGCCGTTAAACCAGTCAACCGATCCCATCCGCCCCTTGGGTTTATACAACTAGGGTTTATACAATTAGCATGAAATTCCTGCTTGTTTCGATATTGTTTTTTTTGGTGTTTTGCGATTCCGCCCTGGCTCAGGTGCCACGGCCCTCTTCGCGTATCGTGCTGGTTGACCGCATTGTCGCAGTGGTCAATACCGAGGTGATCACGCAGTATGAGCTCCAATCCAGGCTCAGGCAAATCCAGGCGCAGCTCAAGCAACAGGGGACGCCACTGCCGGCGGCGGGTGTCCTCGACAAGCAGGTCCTCGAGCGCTTGATCGTCGACCGGGTGCAGCTGCAGCTGGCGCGCGAGACCGCGCTGCGGGTCGATGACCAGCAGCTGGATCGCGCCATTGAGCGCATTGCCCAGGAAAATAAAATGTCTCTGCCGCAATTCAGGCAGGCGCTGGAGAAGGACGGTATCAGTTATCCGAGCTTTCGCGAAGACATCCGCACGGAGATCGTCCTAACCCGCCTGCGCGAGCGCGAAGTCGAAAGCAAGATAGTGGTGAGCGATGGCGAGGTCGATCTCTTCCTGGAGGCGCAGGGACGGGGCGGCCAGACGGATGCCGGCAGCGAGTACAACCTTGCGCACATTCTGGTGCGCCTGCCGGAACAGGCGAGCCCGGAGCAGATTCAACGCCAGCGCGCCCGCATGGAATCGGTGCAGCAGCAGTTGAAATCCGGCGGCGATTTCTCCCAGCTTGCGGCGAGCTTTTCCGACGCGCCCGATGCACTGCAGGGGGGGCAGATGGGCTGGCGCGCGCAGGACCGGATGCCCGAATTGTTCGCCGAACCGCTGGCGAAAATGCGCCCCGGGGAAATCAGCGGGATATTGCGCAGTCCGGCCGGGTTTCACTTGCTGCGCCTGATTGACAAGCGCGGTGGTGGCGGCGGCGGTGCCGGAACCACGGTGGTGATCGTCGACCAGACGCGCGTGCGGCATATTCTGATCAAGACCAACGAAGCCGTAGCCGAGGATGAGGCAAAGCGCAAAATAGTGAATATTCGCGAACGAATTATCCTCGGCGGTGATTTTGCCGAATTGGCGCGGCTCAATTCCGAAGACGGCTCCGGTTCCAAGGGCGGTGAACTGGGCTTGCTTTACCCGGGTGACACTGTTCCGGAGTTTGAGAGGGCGATGAACGAACTGCCGGTCAACAAGGTCAGCGAGCCGGTGCGCTCACCCTTTGGCTGGCATTTGATCGAGGTCCTTGAACGCCGCAAGGCCGACATGTCGGATGACAGAAAGCGCGCCGAAGTGAGACGCATACTTCGCGAGCGCAAGTCTGACGAGGCGTTCAACGAGTGGGTAAGGCAATTGCGCGACCGTGCCTACGTGGAATTCCGTCTGGAAGAAAAGTGAACCCAGGTTCGGACAGCCGCGAGCATTCCGGCGCAATGCCGGCCGCGCGCCCGGCGGTCATTTGCATCAGCTCGGGTGAACCAGCCGGCATCGGCCCCGACATTTGCCTTGCGCTTGCCAGGCGCGACTTTGGCGCAAGAATCGTCGTGTTGGGTGATCGAACACTGCTCGCGCAACGCGCCGGACAGATCGGTACAGCCACGACCTTGCGTGACTTTGACGCCAGCACATTGCCCGCCGCGGGAACGATCGAGGTATGTCACGTTGCGCTGCAGACGCCGGGTGTTTCCGGGCAACTCAATACGGCGAACAGTCCTTACGTGCTGGAACTTCTGCGCCAGGGCATGAATGGTTGCCTGGAGGGCAAATATGCCGCCCTGGTTACCGCACCGGTGCACAAAGGGGTAATCAATGACGCCGGTATCGCGTTTACCGGCCACACCGAATTTTTTGCCGCCGGCGCGCGTGCGCGCGTGGTCATGATGCTGGTCGGCGGGGGCTTGCGCGTCGCGCTTGCCACGACGCACCTGGCGCTCAAGGATGTCCCTTTGGCGATCACCGCGGACGGGCTGGCCGAGACGCTGCGGGTGTTGGCCGCGGAACTGTCACGACACTTTGGACTGGCGAGGCCGCGCATCCTGGTTGCCGGCCTCAATCCGCATGGCGGCGAGGGCGGCCACTTTGGGCGGGAGGAAATCGAGGTCATCAATCCCGTCCTGGCCAAGTTGCGGGATGAAGGCCTGGATCTTGTCGGTCCGTTGCCGGCTGACACGCTGTTTACGCCCGCGGTGCTGCGCGGCGGTGACTGCGTCCTGGCGATGTACCACGACCAGGGACTGCCGGTGCTCAAGTATGCAAGTTTCGGTGGCGGCGTGAATGTGACGCTGGGCCTGCCGTTTATCCGCACCTCCGTTGACCACGGCACGGCGCTCGACCTTGCCGGCAGCGGTCGTGCCGATCCGGGGAGCCTGTTCGCGGCAGTGGAGATGGCCGTCGAGATGGTCAGTCAGAGCGCGGCCGGCGCATAGTCCAAAAATCCAATTCGATGAAACATGTCCCGCGGAAGCGCTTCGGTCAGCATTTTCTTGCCGACCAGGGGGTAATCGCCGGAATTCTCGCGGCGGTGTCGCTGCGGCCGGGCGAGCATATCGCCGAAATCGGGCCGGGTGAGGGCGCGCTGACCGATCAACTGGTCAAGCAGGCAGATGTGCTGCATGTCATCGAGATTGATCGCGACCTCGCCGCTGCGTTGAGGCAAAGGTTTCCGCCCGAACGCCTGGTCGTGCACGAGGGCGATGCGCTTGCCTTTGACTACGCCAGATTGCCGGCACCGCTGCGCCTGGTCGGCAATTTACCCTACAACATTTCCACGCCCTTGCTGTTTCACCTGCTCAATTACGCTGAACGCTTCAGCGATCTTACTTTCATGCTGCAAAGGGAAGTGGTTGAGCGCATGGTGGCCTCGCCGTCCGGGCCCGAGTACGGCCGGCTGTCGGTGATGTTGCAATATCGTTACGACATGGAAATGCTGTTTACCGTGCCACCCGAAGCGTTCAGGCCGCCGCCCAAGGTGGAATCGGCCATTGTCCGATTGAGGCCCCGTCCTGCGTCGCAGTTGCTGGCGCGCGATGCGCAGACCCTGGGACGCGTGGTCACCGCCGCATTTACGCAGCGACGCAAGACCCTGCGTAACGCCCTGGGCAAACTGATCGGCGAGGACGGCTTGCGCCGACTCGGGATTGACCCCGGACTGCGCCCGGAGAACCTGTCCGTAGCTGACTACGTCGCCATTAGCAACAGCCTGGCCGCGTAGCCGAAAATTCCCGCGGCGATGGCTGGAAACCCTTGCCAGTAGCCACTTTCCAGCTATTTCATCTGCCTGAATGCGACCGCGCAGGGGAGCATTGGCACGGCTTACGGGCCGCCCTGGATCAGCTCGATTTTGTAGCCATCGGGGTCCTGGACAAAGGCGATGACCGTGTTCCCGCCCTTGACCGGCCCGGCCTCCCGGGTCACCGTCCCGCCTTTTGCCTTGACGGTTTCGCAGGCCTTCGAAACATCGGGCACCTCGATGGCGATATGCCCGAATGCGCCGCCCATGTCGTAGCTTTGCACGCCGTAGTTGTAGGTAAGTTCGAGCACTGCAGTGGAGTTCTCGGGGCCGTAGCCGACAAAGGCCAGTGAATATTTTTGTTCCGGCCTATCGGTGCGCCGCAGTAGTGTCATGCCGAGCACATCGGTGTAAAACCGGACGGAGCGCTCAAGCTCACCGACGCGCAGCATGGTATGCAGTAATTTCATTTTTTCCTCCAAGACTTGCCGAACAAACGAAATGCCGGACCCAAGTTCTGCCCGATCAAAGAACGGGCAGCTTCCTGCCCAGCCGGTTGAGTTCCTTTCTCGCCGCGACATAGTCCGGGCACAACTGCCCGACCAGCGCCCAGAAACGCCTGGAGTGATTAAGTTGCAGCAAATGGGCAAGTTCGTGCGCCACGACATAATCGACCAGCGGCAACGGCAGGTGCGACAGGCGCCAGCACAGCAGTACGCGACCGCTCGCCGAACAACTGCCCCACTGAGATTTGGAGTTGGAAAGCCGGATCGGCGGAACCCCGACGCCCAGCAATGGGGCCATCCTGGCGGCCCGCTCGCGAAACAGTGCCAGGGCTTCGGCACGCATCCATGTGAGTACGGTTTCGCGCCATTCTTCAGCTGCCGACTCGGGTGGCAGCCCCACCCGTAGCGTGTCGCCGTCCAGGCAGGGCATCCGTGCCATCGCATCGGGCAACAGCGTGACCTCCCCGCCCAACCAGGCGAGGCGCGCCCCGGCCCGCCACTCGAAGCTGACGGGCTGCCCGGCTTCGGCAAGTCGTTTGCGTAGCCAGGCCTCCTTGAGCCGGATGAAGGTCTCGATTTCCCCCAGGCTGACCCAGCGCGGCGCCGCGGCGGTGATGCCTTCGTGGTCCACCGTGAGCGCGATGGTCCGGCGTTTTCGACGCACCAGGCGATAGGGCAGCGGGCCTTCGGGCAGGTGGACCGAGCGCAGCGTATCTTCCGGCGCGCGCAGTTTTGGCGCGATTTTCGACACGAACAGCGGCAGGTCAAACAGGCTCATCGCTGCGCGTCCAGTATTTGCATGCGGTTTTCAATCCAGCTCTCGACTTCGGTGATCAGTTCCTCGGCACCGCGTCCGGAAGGAGCGATGGGCTTGCCTATCGACACGGTCACCAGCCCGGGGCGTTTGATGAAGGCGTTCTTGGGCCAGCACAGTCCGGCGTTGTGGGCGACCGGCAAAATCGGCGCATTGAGTTTTACCGCCAGCCAGGCGCCGCCGGCGTGGTAATTCCCGCGCGCGCCGGGGGCGATGCGCGTTCCCTCCGGGAACATGGTGATCCAGAACCCCTGTTTGAAGCGTTGCGCGCCTTTTTCGGCGATACGGCGCAAGGCCTCGCGACCGCGCGCGCGATTGATGGCAATCGGGCTCATCAGGGCAAGACCCCAGCCAAAAAAAGGAATCCAAAGCAGTTCGCGCTTGAGCACCAGCACCTGCGGCGGAAAAATCGCCTGGAAGGCAATGGTTTCCCATGCCGATTGGTGTTTGGACAGGATGATGGACGGCGTGTCGGGGAGGTACTCCAGTCCCTCGACGCGGTAGCGTATGCCGCACAACACGGCCGCCAGTGCGATGACCATGCGCGACCAGCCCGAAATGATGCGGTAGCGCAGCATGCGCGGCAATGGAAATGAGGCGAGGGCGATCAGTGCGTAAGGCGGCGTGATGATGAGGAGCGCGATGGCAAAGGCAAGGGAGCGCAAAAAAATCATGCGGTCAGTGCCTGCGCCACGGCGGCAAGGTCGGCGAAGGTTTCCGTCCCGACCGGTAGCTTGCCGGCGGCGTTGGTCTTTTTTCCTTTTCCGGTCAGCACCAGCAGGGGCCTGGCCCCCACCGCTGCCGCCGCCTGCAGGTCGCGCAGCGCATCTCCCACGGCCGGCACATTGGTCAGCGATGTGTTGAAGCGCTCCGCAATGGCGTGGAACATGCCGGGACTGGGTTTGCGACAGGGCGACCTGGACTCGTCGGTGTCGGGGCAGAAGAATACCGCTTCGATGCGGCCGCCGGCCTGGTTCACGGTCTTGTGCATCTTGTTGTGGATGGCGTTGAGCGTGGCCATGTCAAACAGGCCGCGGGCTATGCCCGACTGGTTGGTCGCAACCACGATACGATAACCGGCCTGGGTCAGCAGGGCGATGGCTTCAATACTGCCGGGCAGCGGCCGCCACTCATCCGGACTCTTGATGTACTGGTCGCTGTCCTTGTTGATGACGCCGTCGCGGTCGAGGATCAGAAGCTTCATGCGGCAAGTTTGGAGATGTCCGCCACCTGGTTCATCAGTCCGTGCAGTTCACGCAGCAGGGCGATGCGGTTGGCGCGCAGTTTCGGGTCTTCGGCCATGACCATGACGTCGGTAAAAAAGGCGTCCACCGGTTCTCTGGCCTGGGCCAGCAGTTTGAGTGTGCCGGCGTAGTCGCCTTCGGCAAAGCGCTGTTGCAAATCAGGGCGCAATTGGTCGACGATGCCGGCGAGCGCCTTTTCGGCCGGCTCGACGAGCAGGGACGCATCGACCGGAGTGGCGCTTCCCTCGGCCTTTTTCAGGATATTGCCGGTGCGTTTGTTGGCGGCGGCAAGGCTTGCCGCCTCGGGCAGCGCGGCAAAGGCCCGTACGGCTTCGAGGCGCGCCGGAACGGCCGAAACCGGTTCCGGTTTCAGACTGACGACGGCCTCGACCTCATTGGTCGAATAGCCGAGTTCGCGCAGGTAGCCGCGCAGGCGGTCGTACACGAACTCCGTCAGCTCGGCCGGCATTGCCTTGGCACTGCTGCCCGCAAAAGCATCGAAGGCCGCGGCAATGAGGGTCTCGAGTTTCACGGCGAGCTTTTTCTCGATCAGGATACGCAGCACGCCCAACGCGTGGCGGCGCAGCGCGAACGGGTCTTTGTCTCCGGTGGGCAACTGGCCGATGCCGAACATGCCGGCCAGGGTTTCCAGTTTGTCAGCCAGCGCCAGCGCAACACTGATATCGTTTGAGGGCAGTGCGTCACCGGCAAAGCGCGGCTGGTAATGCTCCTCGATGGCGGCGGCGACGCGCGGGTCCTCGCCGTCAGCCAGCGCGTAATAGCGCCCCATGATGCCCTGCAGTTCCGGAAATTCGCCCACCATGTTGGTGACAAGGTCGCCCTTGGCAAGCAGCGCGGCACGGTCGGCGAGCGCCGCGTCGGTGCCGGTCAGGCCGGCGATGGCGGTGGCGAGCTTGCGCACGCGGCCGATGCGATCGAGCTGGCTGCCAAGCTTGTTGTGGTAGACGACTGCGCGCAATTGCTCGACGCGCGTGGCAAGCAGTGTTTTCTTGTCCGTTTCAAAAAAGAAACGCGCATCGGCGAGGCGCGGCCGCACCACGCGCTCATTGCCCTCGATGATGTGATGCGGGTCCTCGACCTGCATGTTGCTGACGATGAGGAAGCGGTTGGTGAGTTTTCCGGCAGCATCGAAGAGCGGGAAATACTTCTGATTGGCGCGCATGGTCAGGATCAGGCACTCCTGCGGCACCACCAGGAATTCCGCGTCGAACTCGCCGGCATATATGGCCGGCCGCTCGACCAGCGCGGCCACCTCATTGAGAAGCAGGGCAACGTCCTCTTCGTGGCCGAGAAACGCGTGGAGCGCTGCCGCTTTCTCCCGCAATCCGCGTTCGATCGTCGCAAGGCGTTCGCCGAAAGAGGCAACCACCTTGCCTTCGGCGGCGAGGGCCTCCTCGTAGGCATCGGACCGCGCGATTGCGATGTCCCTCGCTCCCTGGAAGCGATGGCCGTGTGTGATGCGCCCGGCCTTGAGTCCGAGTATGGCCACGTCGACGATTTTCTCGCCGTGCAGGGCGACCAGGCCGTGCGCAGGGCGTACGAACTGCACCGTGCTTGCCCCGTCGGCGAGCTGGTAGCTCATCAACTTGGGTATGGGCAGGCGGGTGACGGCTTTTTCCAGGGCAGACTGCAAGGCTGTCGCGAGTGGCATGCCCGGCACCACCTGGTGCAGGTAGACGTATTCGGTGCCGCCTTCGGTATTGCGTTCCAGTTTCGCGCTGCCCGGGTTGACGCCTTCCTTTTCCAGCCGTTTGATGAGGGCCGGACTGGGCTTGCCGGCGGCATCGAAACCGACTTTGGCCGGCATCAGCTTTTTGGTTTCAGAGTGTTCGGCGGATTGCGCTTTTACCGCTGGAATCAGCACCGCAAGGCGCCGCGGTGTCGCGAAATCGCGATGGACAACGGTCGGCGCGACGAAGCCGGCGGTCTTTAGTTCTTCAAAGATAGTGCTGGCGAAATTGACGCCAAGCGCGTTGAGGACTTTTGGTGGCAATTCCTCCGTAAACAACTCCACCAGCAGGCTGTCGCTCATGCCTGCTCCCGTTCCGTGAGCGAAGCCTTGAGTTGCGCCAGATCCATGCCCAGCCTTTGCAATTCCCCCGGTGCGCACATCGGGAATTCCTTGCGCAGGCGCGAGTCGTAGTAGGACTGCGACACGGCACGTGCCAGGTTGCGTATGCGGCCGATGTAGGCGGCGCGCTCGGTGACCGAGATCGCGCCGCGCGCGTCGAGCAGGTTGAAGGTGTGCGCCGCCTTGAGCACTTTTTCGTAGGCCGGCAGCGCGAGCTTTGCCGCTATCAGGCGCTTGGCGTCCTTTTCGTGGTCGCCAAAATGCTGGAACAGCATGGGCGCATCGGAGTGCTCGAAGTTGTAGGCCGACTGCTCCACCTCGTTCTGGTGATAGACATCGCCGTAGGTGAGCTTGTCGGTCCATTTCAGGTCGAAGACATTCTGCACGTTCTGCAGGTACATCGCCAGGCGCTCGATGCCGTAGGTGATTTCGCCGGTGATGGGCTTGCACTCGAGGCCGCCGACCTGCTGGAAGTAGGTGAACTGCGTCACCTCCATGCCGTTGAGCCAGACCTCCCAGCCAAGACCCCACGCGCCAAGGGTCGGGTTCTCCCAGTCGTCCTCGACAAAACGGATGTCATGCTCCTGCGGGTTGATGCCCAGGTCCTTGAGCGAGCCGATGTACAAGTCGACGATATCGAGCGGGGAGGGTTTGAGCACCACCTGGTACTGGTAGTAGTGCTGCATGCGGTTGGGATTTTCACCGTAGCGCCCGTCCTTGGGGCGGCGTGACGGCTGCACATAGGCGGCGCGCCAGGGCTCGGGGCCGATGGCGCGAAGAAAGGTCGCGGTGTGCGAAGTGCCGGCGCCCACTTCCATGTCGTAGGGTTGCAGCAGGGCGCAGCCCTGGCGCGCCCAGTAGTCCTGCAGGCGAAGAATGATTTGTTGGAAGGTCAGCATGATGTGCATCGTCAAAGCGTGATTTTACTGGCTTTCAGCGCGGAACGATAAAGCTGCGGTCGCACATCGCGTCGTGATGACGCGACCTGCGCGGCAGCCGGAAAAAAATTCAGGCAATCCGGATGGTCATCGCCGCCGCCGGCCGCCGGGGCTGAACGCGCACCAGGCGATCAGCATGAAACAAAGCAGCACCACGGGGTAGTTGCCGACGCGCACATAAGGCGTCGCGCCGGTGTGTCCCATCGCCGTGCCGCTGAGCGCGCCCTCGGTGAAGGCCGGCAGGCGTGCCGTCACGCGGCCCTTCTCATCGATGATGGCGGTGACGCCGGTATTGGTTGCGCGCAGCATGACGCGCCCGGTTTCGACGGAGCGCATGCGTGACATGTCCAGGTGCTGCTCGGGCGCGAGCGAGTTGCCAAACCACGCCACGTTGCTGACGTTGGCAAGCAGGGTCGCTGTGGGCAACTGGCGGATGATTTCCTCGCCAAAGGCATCTTCGTAGCAGACGTTGACCGCCACCCGCTGTCCGGCCACCGCCAGCGGCTGCTGTTCGGCACCGCCGGAGCTGAAGTCGGCCAGTGGAATTTTCAACACGTTGATGATCCAGCCAAAGCCCGGCGGTATGAATTCGCCAAATGGCACCAAGTGGGATTTGGCGTAACTTTGGGTCGGTGTACTGCCCAGGCTCACCACGCCGTTGTAATAGCGGCCGGCGGCGTCACGCGCCGGAACGCCGGCGAGCAGGTCACCCTGGTTTTTCCTGGCAATGCCCTCAAGTCGGGCGAGGTAGGCCGGGTCGACGGTGTCGAGAAACCTCGGGATGGCGGTTTCCGGCATGACAATGAGGCGCGCGCGGGGCGCATTGTCCGCCTGCTGAGCAAGTCGGGCATAGGTTTCCAGGGTGGCCTGGTAGCGGCCCTCGACGAATTTCATTTCCTGCGGGATGTTGCCCTGCAGGAGGCGCACCGTCAGCGCTTCGCCGGCCGCTTGTGTCCAGGCGACCCGGCCCAATCCGTACCCGGTGAGACCCAGTGCGACGACCACAGCCGCTGCGACGAACAACGTCAGTCCGCGTTCGATAAGAGCCACGCTGATAAGCGCCGCGACCACGCACGCCGCCAGCGACACCCCGTAGACGCCAAGCACCGGGGCGAAGCCGCCAAGCGGGCTGTCGAGTTGCGAGTAGCCGAGCGCAAGCCACGGGAATCCGGTCCATACCCAGAGTCGCAGCCATTCCGTAATCACCCACAGCGCCGGTACGGCGGCCAGCATGCGCCATCGTAAAGGCATGCGCAGTTTTGCCTGCAGCCAGCCGACCAGGGCCGGATGCAGCGCGAGATAGGCGCAAAAGAGCAGCGTGGCGAGCGCCGCCAGGGGCGCGGGCATCATGCCGTAATCGTGCAGGCTGACATAGACCCAGGAGACGCCGGTGCCGAACAGGCCAAGCCCGAAGGCGAATCCGGCCAGCGCGGCCTCGCGCGCCGTCGCCGCCTTGTGCCAGATCAGGAACAGTCCCGCCAGCGCAAGCACGGGAACGGCAAACCAGTTGAGCGGGGCGAAGCCTGCTACGCTCAACGCGCCCAGCAGCGCTGCGAGCGGTGCGAAGCGGAGACGGTGGAGTAGCGACACCCTTATGTCTTGTTTGTGTTTTCGCAAGTCATGACAGCACCCCGTTCGGGCTGAGCCTGTCGAAGCCCTTCAACAGGCTCAGGGCGAACGGGTGTGGGGTGTCTGTCATGATTCAGGGAGGTCTTAGCAGGTCAGAGCGGCTTGACGCGCTCGACCTGGACGCTGTGCAGGCGGCGGCTGTCCGCGCGCAGCACCATGAATTTCAGGCCGTCGACCAGAATGCTCTCGCCGCGTTTTGGCAGGTGCCCGAAGCGCGCGATTACGAGGCCGCCGACCGTGTCGAAGTCCTGGCCGGCAAACGCGGTGCCGAAAACCTTGTCGAAATCATCGATCTCGGTCTGCGCCTTGACGCGAAAGCGCCCGCGCGGTTCGGCGAGGATGTTGTCACCGGTGTCGTCAAAGTCGTACTCGTCCTCGATCTCGCCGACGATCTGCTCGAGCACGTCTTCGATCGTGACAAGTCCGGCCACGCCGCCGTATTCGTCCACTACCACCGCCATATGGTTGCGCTTGGCGCGAAACTCGCGCAGCAGGACGTTAAGGCGCTTGGCTTCGGGCACGAATACCGCCGGGCGCAGCATTTCGCGCACGTTGAACTCTTCCTCGCCGGCGTAGTAGCGCAGCAGGTCCTTGGCCAGCAGGATGCCGATCACCTCGTCGCGGCTCTTGTCCATCACCGGGAAGCGCGAGTGGGCGGTGGCGATGACGTGGGGGATGAACTGGTCCGGCGTCTCGTTGATGTCGACCATGTCCATCTGGGCGCGCGGAATCATGATGTCGCGCACCTGCATTTCCGACACCTGCATCGCCCCTTCGATCATCGCCAGCGCGTCGGCGTCGAGCAGGTTGCGTTCGAAGGCCGAGTGCAGCAGTTCTATCAGCTGCTCGCGATCCTCGGGTTCGCGCATGATCAGCGCCGAGAGGCGCTCGAGCAGGGTCGGTTTGGGGTGGGGGCTGTCGTCCATGGGGCAGTGAAGAGTGAAAGGTGAAAAGTGAATGGTGAACATCAACGTCCGCGTGTTGCCGCGGTGAATTTCTCACCTTTCACCTTTCACTTTTCACCGATATTTTCACCTGTAAGGATCAGCATACCCGAGTTTGGCCAGCAATTTTATTTCAAGCGCTTCCATCCTGCGCGCATCGGCAGGGCACTCGTGATCGTAGCCCTGCGCGTGCAGCACGCCGTGCACCGCCAGGTGGGCGTAATGGCTTGCCAGTGTTTTGCCCTGCTTGCGGGCCTCGGCTGCGACCACGGCGGCACACAAGACGATGTCGCCGTGCAGGCCGCCTGCGGGTTCGTCGCCATAGGTAAAGGTGAGCACATTGGTCGCGTAGTCCTTGCCGCGATAGGCGCTGTTGAGCGAGCGCGCCTCGTTGAGGGTGACGACGCGCAGGGTCAGGGTCGCGCGCTTTGGTGTCACCAGCGCGGCGCGCGCCCAGCGGCGCAAGGTGCCCGCTGCCGGTATGTCCCTGGCGCGCGAAGCGATCTGTATGACTATTTCGTCCGCGCCTGCGGGCGCGGCGCGCCGTACCCGTTTCATGCGCGGTCGCGGCCCGCAACGCCGCGCTCCGCCGCGCGCCGGTCGGTCGCGCTCTTTTCGGCATCTTCGGCCCGCTTTGTTTCCTGTTCGTACGCATCGACGATGCGCGCCACCAGCGGATGGCGCACCACGTCTTCGCTGCGGAATTCGCAAAAGGCGATGCCGCGCACCTCGGCGAGCACGCGCCGTGCCTCGATGAGGCCGCTTTTGGCACCGCGCGGCAGGTCGATCTGCGTCACATCGCCGGTGATCACCGCCTTGGTGCCAAAGCCGATGCGGGTGAGGAACATTTTCATCTGCTCGGGCGTGGTGTTCTGCGCCTCGTCAAGAATGATGAAGGCGTGGTTGAGCGTGCGGCCGCGCATATAGGCAAGCGGCGCCACCTCGATGGCGTTGCGCTCGAACAGCTTGCCGACCTTGTCAAAGCCCATCAGGTCGTAGAGCGCGTCATACAGCGGACGCAGGTAGGGATCGACCTTTTGCGTCAGGTCGCCGGGAAGGAAACCCAGCCGCTCGCCGGCCTCGACCGCGGGGCGGACCAGGATGATGCGTTTGACCGCATCGCGTTCGAGCTGGTCGACAGCACAGGCGACGGCAAGATAAGTCTTGCCCGTGCCGGCCGGACCGATGGCAAAGCTGATGTCGTTTTCGAGGATGGCCTTGAGGTAGGCGCGCTGACGCGGCGTGCGGCCGCGTAAATCAGCCTTGCGCGTAACGAGTATGGGCGCGCCGTCTTCCTCGGCCGCGGCAAGCTGGTATTCGACCAGGCCGAGCTGGATGGTATCGACCGACAAGCCGTTGGCCGACTCGTCGTAGAACTTTTGCAGCAGGCGTGCGGCGCGTGCGGTCTGCTCGGCGCCGCCGCGCAGGCTGAAGCGCTCCCCTCGCCTGGCGATGGTCACATCAAGCGCCAGTTCGATCTGGCGCAGGTTTTCATCAAGCGGGCCGCACAAATTGGCCAAGCGCTCGTTGTCGACCGGCGTAAGCGAGAGTTCCACGGGCCTGGGTTTGGCAATTGCGGTGCTCATATTGCAGATCCCGCGACCGGGTGGAAGTGCGGCGTATTGAGGCGTGAATCGCCGGTGGTATTTCCCCGGGCCGCCCCGGACTCAACCGCCTCGCCGCGCAACGAATGGGCCAGATTGCCGGTGACGCGCACCTGCATGAAGCTGCCGATGCGCGATGCCGGTGCGCGGAAATTGACGATGCGGTTGTTGTCGGTGCGCCCGGCTAGTTCATCGGCGTTCTTTTTGGCGCGGCCTTCCACCAGCACGCGCTGGACCGTGCCGACCATGCTTTTGCCGATGGCCGCTTCGTTTGCCGCGATCGCCGCTTGCAAGGTTGCCAGTCGCGCGGCCTTGGTCTGGGCCGGGGTGTCATCCGGCAGCGCCGCCGCAGGGGTTCCGGGGCGCGGGCTGTAGAGAAAGGAAAAGGAATTGTCAAAACCGACCTTGGCAATGAGGGCCAGGGTGTCGGCGAAATCCCCGGCCGTCTCGCCGGGAAAGCCGACGATGAAATCGGAGGTGATGGAAATGCCCGGACGTGCCAGGCGCAGGCGCTTGATGATGGATTTGTATTCGAGCGCCGTGTAGCCGCGCTTCATCGCCGCAAGCACGCGGTCCGAACCGGATTGCACCGGCAGGTGCACGTGGCTTACCAGTTTGGGTTCGCTGGCGTAAAGGTCGATCAGGCGCTGCGTGAACTCTTTCGGATGCGAAGTGCTGTAGCGGATGCGCTCTATGCCCGGCATGGCGGCGACGTACTCAAGCACTAGCGCGAAATCTGCGGTGGCGCCCACGGTACC
>CAMAWC010000001.1 GCA_945861875.1 Bordetella parapertussis | reverse complement strand
GACCGATGGCGCCGGTTTCGACAAACTTGGTACCTTGTTGCTTGCCCTGACACTTGCGGCCTATGCGCTTGCCGTGACGCTTCACCACGGTGACGGGCGCGGCAGTTTCGGCCCGCTCAACCTGGCGCTGCTGCTGGCCGCCGCCGTCGGGGTTGGTCTTTTTGTACTTGTCGAGGCGCGGGCGAAATCGCCCTTGGTGCGCCTGGCGATGTTCCGCGACCCGGTGCTCAGCGCGAGCCTTGCCACCAGCGCCCTGGTCATGACGGTGATGATGGCGACCCTGGTGGTCGGACCCTTTTATCTCTCCGCTGCACTCGGGCTCAATACCGCCATGGTTGGACTGGTCTTGTCGCTTGGTCCGGTTGTTGTCGCCCTGACCGGGGTGCCGGCCGGCCGCATTGCGGATCGTTTTGGCGCACAACGCATCACCATTGCCGGGCTTGTGATAATGGCAGCCGGCTCCCTCATGTTATCCATGATGCCGGAAACGCTGGGCGTTCTTGGTTACATCGCGCCCATCGTTGTTACCACCGCCGGCTATGCGCTGTTCCAGACGGCCAACAACACCGCCGTCATGGCCGATGTCCGTGCGGATCAGCGCGGCGTTGTTTCGGGCATGCTCAACCTGTCGCGCAATCTCGGGCTTATCACCGGTGCGTCGGTCATGGGCGCGGTGTTCGCGTTTGCCGCGGCGACGACAGACATTATTTCGGCGCATCCCGAGGCCGTTGCCGGCGGCATGCGGACCACGTTCGCAGTCGCGACGGCGCTGATCGTCATCGCGCTCGCCATCGCGGCCGGCTCTTACCGCCGTACATTGCGCAAGCGGGCGCTTGCCGAGCAAGTGCGGCAGCAGGCGGACTAGGCAGATCCGGGATGGTGAGTGTTGCTAAGCCGGGTTTGTTGAGGGCACCTGCCGCACAATGGTCTTGTCCTTGATCGGCAATGCCGCCAGCGCGGCAAAAATGCCCAGGCCTATCGAGATCACCCACATGATGTCGTAGGACTGGAAGCGATCGAACAGCACGCCGCCCAGCCAGGCGCCCAGAAAGCCGCCGACCTGGTGCGAGGCAAAGACGATGCCGAACAGTGTGGAGAGGTAGCGCGCACCGAAGATCTGCGCCACCAGACCGCTGGTGGGCGGCACCGTGCCCAGCCACAAAAAGCCCAGGGCGGCCGAGAACACCAGCGCCACGGTCGGTGTGATGGGCAAGAGCAGCAGCGGGATGAAAATGGCGCTGCGCGAAGCGTATATAAATGTCAGCAGGTAGCGCTTGCGATAGCGCCCGCCGAGCCAGCCGAACAATTGCGAACCGAAAATATTAAAAAGGCCGATCAGGGCAAAGGCCTGCGCGGCGATGCTGCCGGGCAAACCCTTGTCGGCAAAAAACGCCGGCAAATGGGTCACAACGTAGGCGATATGAAAGCCGCAGACGAAAAAGCTCGCGTTGAGCAGCCAATAGCCGGTATGGCCGCGCGCCTCCACCAGCGCCTCGCCCATGGATTGGCTGCCCGCCGGCGCCGGCACGTGTTTTTCACGCAGTCCGAAGGCGAGCGGCAACATCATCAGCGCGCCCATCGCCAGCATGATGGTGGCGGCGCGCCAGCCGTACTGGGTCAGCAGCACCTGCGCCAGCGGTATGCAAAGGAACTGCCCGAAGGATCCGCCCGAGGTGACAACGCCAAAGGCGAGCGAGCGCTTTTCCGGCGCAACGGCGCGCGCAACGGCGCCGAACATGACCGGGAAGCCGGTCGCCGACAGGCCGATGCCGAAAATCACGCCAAAGGTGACCTGCAGGCTCAGCGCGCTTTGCGACAGCGAGGCGAGCAGCAAGCCGCCGACATAGAGCACGACGCCGATGGACAGGGTCTTGGTGGTGCCGAAGCGGTCGGCGAGTGCGCCGAAAAACGGCGTGGCAAAGCCGGTGATGAGCGTGGCGATGGCCAGGGCGAGGCTTAGTGCCTGCCGGCCAACTTCAAGGTCCATGCTGATGGGTTTCATGAACAGCCCGAAGGACTGGCGAATACCCAGGTTGAGGGTGCTGATCCCGGCGGCGCAGATAATGATGATCAGGGCTTTTTTGCCGAGAGATTTCATGCGGATACCTTAAGGCCTTGGCCCCGACGCGGAGTCGCCGAGGCAGGCATTATCGCCCCCTGGTGGCTTTTCGCCAAACGACCGGCAGGAATGCGCGGTCGCGCGCCCGCCCGGGTGTGTAAAATGCGCTTTTGCTACCCATCACGTGGTCTTCCCTCAAGAATGAATGCACCCGATCTGCTGTTCCATACCGCCCAGTCGCGCCTGCTCGCGCCCTACGACCTGCATGCCGAGCAGTTGAGCAAGGTGTTCGGCAAACTGATGTCGCACCAGGTCGATTACGCCGACCTGTATTTTCAGTACTCACGCAGTGAGGCCTGGAGTCTGGAGGAGGGCATCGTCAAGGCCGGCAGCTTCAACATCGACCAGGGCGTGGGCGTGCGCGCCATCTCCGGCGAGAAAACCGCTTTTGCCTATTCGGACGAAATCAGCCTGCCGGCCCTGAACGATGCTGCCGCGATAACGCGCGCCATCGGCGCGGCCGGCCAGCATGGAACGATGCCGGCGCTTGGACGGGGCCGCGGCCTGCAGCAGCGCGTGCTCTATTCGCAGGACGACCCGCTCGCATCGCTGCCCGACGCCGACAAGGTGAAGCTGCTCGAGCGCCTGGAGCAGCAGGCGCGCGCCCTGGACAAGCGCGTCACCCAGGTGATGGCGACGCTGGCCGCAGAGTACGAAGTGGTGCTGGTGGCGCGCTCGGACGGGGTGATGGCGGCCGACGTGCGGCCGCTGGTACGCCTGTCGATACAAGTCATCGCCGAGCAGGATGGCCGGCGTGAATCCGGCAGCTCAGGCGGCGGCGGGCGCAGCGACTATTCGTTTTTCACCGAAGAGCGGCTGCAGGACTACGCCCGGCGTGCCGTTGACCAGGCGCTGGTCAATCTCGATTCTCGCCCCGCACCGGCCGGCACCATGACGGTGGTGCTGGGGCCGGGCTGGCCGGGCATATTGCTGCATGAAGCCATAGGCCACGGCCTTGAGGGCGACTTCAACCGCAAGGGCAGCTCGGCGTTTTCGGGCAAGGTGGGCAAGCGCGTCGCCGCCAAGGGCGTGACAGTCGTGGACGATGGCACCATAGAAGGCCGGCGCGGCTCGCTCAATATCGATGACGAGGGCAACACCACACAGCGCACCGTGCTGATCGAGGACGGCATCCTCAAGGGCTACATGCAGGACAGCCTCAATGCGCGCCTGATGGGCGTGCCGGTCACCGGCAACGGCAGGCGCGAATCCTTTGCCCACGTCACCATGCCGCGCATGACCAACACCTACATGCTCAACGGCGACAAGGATCCGGCCGAAATCCTCAAGTCGGTCAAGCACGGTTTGTATGCCGTCAACTTCGGTGGCGGCCAGGTCGACATCACCAGCGGCAAATTTGTGTTCTCGGCGGCCGAGGCCTACATGATTGAAAACGGCAAGGTCACCTATCCGGTGAAGGGCGCCACGCTGATCGGCAACGGCCCCGAGGCGCTCAAGCTTGTTTCCATGATTGGCAACGACATGGCGCTCGACCCGGGCGTGGGCACCTGCGGCAAGGAAGGCCAGAGCGTGCCGGTGGGCGTGGGTCAACCGACCCTGCGCATCGACGGCCTCACGGTGGGCGGTACGGCGTAAACAAGGGCGCCGGCTGGAAAGGCGCGCCAGGTGGGGCGAAACGGGGATTCCGCCGAGCATGCTCGGCGCCCGTTGAGCGGGTTCGGCCTACCGGCCGAACTGCGCCCTGCAAGGGTTTCCAGCTTTTTTGCCCGACAAAGGTAGCCGTTAAAGCCGGCCTGACCGTTTCCCTACAACGCCGCAGCCACCGCCTTGCCCAGATCCGAAGTGCCCGCCTTGCCGCCGATGTCCGGTGTACGCGGCGCACCTGATTTCGGGTCCAGCACTTTTTCAATCGCGGCAAGAATCGCGTCGTGCGCCTTGGGGTACCCGAGGTGGGCGAACAACATTGCGCCCGACCAGATCTGGCCTATGGGGTTGGCGATGTTCTTGCCGGCGATGTCCGGTGCCGAGCCGTGCACCGGTTCGAATAATGACGGGAAGGCGCGCTCCGGATTGATGTTGCCCGAGGGCGCGATGCCTATGGTGCCGGTGGTGGCTGGGCCGAGATCGGAGAGGATGTCGCCAAACAGGTTGGAGGCGACGATCACGTCAAAGCGCTGCGGGTTGAGCACCATCTGGATGGTGAGGCCGTCGATATGGTACTGGTCGGTCTTTACCCCGGGATACTGTTTGCCCATGTTGGCGAAGCGCTCGTCCCAGTAGGGCATGGTGATGGAAATGCCGTTGGACTTGGTCGCCGAGGTGAGGTGCTTTTTGCGCGTCATCGCGAGCTCGAAGGCGAACTTCATGATGCGGTCGGTTCCCTTGCGCGTGAAGGTCGATTGCTGCACCGCCATTTCACGATCGGTGCCCTCAAACAGGCGGCCGCCGATGGAGGAGTATTCACCCTCGGTGTTTTCGCGCACGACGTAGTAATCGATGTCACCCGGTTCGCGTCCGGCGAGCGGCGACTTGATGCCCGGCACCAGGCGCACCGGGCGCAGGTTGACGTACTGGTCGAACTCGCGGCGGAACTTGATGAGCGAATCCCACAGCGACACATGGTCGGGTACGCGCGCCGGCCAGCCGGTGGCGCCGAAAAACACGCAGTCGTGTCCGCCTATGCGCTCCTTCCAGTCGGGCGGCATCCACCAGCCGTCCTTGTCGTAGTGGTCGCAACTCCAGTCAAACGTATCGAAGGCGAGGTCGATGCCGAATTTTGTGGCGGCCGCCTCGAGCACGCGCACGCCCTCGGGCATGACTTCCTTGCCGATGCCGTCGCCGGCGATGACAGCGATGGTGTGTTTTGCCATGATCAGTCTTTCAGTTCAGGTGGGTAAGAAGGCAATGAGTTCGTCGTACAGCGCATCTGGCGCCTCTTCGGGAATGTAATGGCCGCAGTCTATGGAACCGCCGCGCACGTCGCTCGCGACTTTACGCCAGTCATCGAGCGCGTGGAACTGCTTTTCGATGACGCCTTGTTTGCCCCACAGCGCCAGCAGCGGGCATTGCACTTTGCGTCCTGCGGCAATATCGGCAGCATCGTGCTCGAGGTCTATGGATGCGGCGGCGCGGTAGTCCTCGCAGTTGGCGTGGATGGTCGCCGGATCCGAGTTGCAGCGCAGGTACTCGGGCCAGCCTTCGGGCATGAAGGGCGCGAGCCCGGCAAAGCGGCCCATGTGGTGGTGCAGGTAGGCCGCGACGTTGGCGCCTATAAGCGTTTCTGGAAAGGGCGCCGGCTGGATCAGGAAAAACCAGTGATAGTAGGCGCGCGCAAAGGCCATGGTGGTCTGCTCGTACATGGCCTTGGTCGGCGCGATGTCCAGCGTCACCAGCCTGTTTACGCGCTCCGGATGGTCGGCGGCTAGCCGATGGGCGACGCGGCCGCCGCGGTCATGGCCGACAAGGTAAAAGCGCTCGTGACCGAGCGCGCGCATCACCTCAACCTGGTCACGCGCCATTTCGCGCTTGGAGTAATTCGAATGATCGGGCAGGCCCGCCGGTTTGGATGAATCGCCGTAGCCGCGCAGGTCGGTGACTACCACGGTGAAGCGCTCAGTCAAGCGTGGTGCGATCTTGCGCCAGATGGCCAGCGTTTGCGGATAGCCGTGCAGCAGCAGCAGCGCCGGGCCTTTGCCGCCTGCCATCAGATTGATGTCGATGTCGCGGTCCGTGACCTTGATGCGCTTGCGTTCGAATCCTTCAAACATGTCTGCTCACCACCCTGCTTGCCATTGGTTATCACCGGATTGTCGCGCTTGTTTCCCGGCATGAGGTCGCAATTCTACAGGCGTAGGCACCGTGCGGGCTGGCGCCAGCAGACGAATGCCTGAAAACCCGCGCCAGCCGGCTGTTTGCAGTCATCGCCAGTCGCCGGCTGCCTACTGCAACATGAAGGTCTCGTACTCGAGGTTGCCGAGTTTTTTCTCGAGCAGGTGTAATGCCACCAGCAGTGTGATGAGCAGCGCCACGGCGAATCCGTAGCCGTAAAAGAGAGCACCGAGCTCAAGGCTTATGGCCGTGAGGCCGATATTCAGGATCAGGAACAGCGCGGTAACGAAAGCGACCGTGACGCGCTTGTCGAGGTAAAAGAAAATATTGAGCACACCCAAAAGCACCACTTGCAGTCCGGCCGCGACGACATCAATGTAAAGCAGGGAAAGGTAAAGCCGTGAAATGCCCAGCAGGTCGAGTAAAGCCGGCCCGGCGACAAATACGATCAGCGCGGCGATGGCCTGGATTTTTATGATCTCGTAGAGCCCGTGGCGTATGGAAAAAACCATTTCGTCGCGCATGCGTTCGATATGGTCGAGCGAGCCGCCCTCCCTCACGGCGTCATAGAATTTGTCGAAGTATTCGACGAAGTCGGTTTCGATGCGCACCAGGAATACCGCCATTCCAGGGATGATCGACAGGTAGGCGAGGTAGACCGGCACGTCATAGATGAGCGAGGCGCGTAGCGGCCCGATCACATCCTGCCCGGTGTCCGGATTCAGCCAGAAAAGCACCTTGTCCGCCCACACGCCGGCGTTGTAGAGAAATCCGGTGATCAGCAGCGACGGGTACATGGCGCCTGATTTGAGAAAATCAAACGCGATGAGCGTATCCGAGGGGTGGTCGCGCAGCACCATGATGATCATGCCGGTGAGCAGGACAAAGTGACCGATGACAAAGCCCAGTAGCAGGCCTTCCATGCCAAGCGGGCGCAGCGCCCAGGCGGCGGTCACGGTGATCGAGTAGCCCAGCGCAAACAGCGCGACAATGGACCCGTACTGCTTCATGCCGGACAGGAATATGGTCGTCACCCAGATGCAGCACATGATGACGAACCCGGCGAGCATCAACACCCGGTAAAGGTCGTGCTCGTTGGGGAAGAGAAAAATTACCGCCGCAATGCCTATGCTCCCGCTTGTGAGCAGCACGAGCAACAGCAGGCCGTTGAAATTGGGCATGACAATAGCGGCTTTTTTCTCGTACAGGCGGTCGGCGATAAAGCGGGTGAATCCCAGCTGCAAGGCGCCGGTAAGGACCAGCGAACTGACCATCAGGTAGGTCACGCTGATCTGAAACTGCACGATCAGGTATTGCGGCACCACCACCGCGACGGACAGCAGGCCGATAAGCAGGATGCCGATGATCGACAGCACCCAGGGCCCGGAGCTGATGATGCCGGCGTAAGCGTAGGCCTGCAGCAGGCCGCTGTAGCTGTCACGGCGCAGCAGTTTGCGCAGTTCGAAGCCTATGCCGGCCATGATTGCTCTGTCATGCGACCGGGCATTTTCCCCGCCCTTGTTCCGATGGTGGCACCAGACGCTCGGGGCTGAGCGCACGGTCGTAAACCTCGCGATAGCTGGCGAACATGCGGTCTTGCGCGTAGTAGGTTTCAACACGGCGGATGCCGGCGGCGGAGGCGGCATGCCAGGCGGAGGGCTCCAGCAGACCGATGGCGGCCTGAGCCAGGGCTTGCGGGTCGGCAATGCCCACGACGCGACCGGATGCGCCGAGGGCCCGGTCTGCGGCATCGAGGCCGTAAATCAGCTGGCGGCATGAGCCGACGTCGGTTGATACCACGGGCACCCCCGCCGCATAGCCTTCCAGAAGCACCAGCGGCAGCGCCTCGCTGATCGACGAGAGCACGACCAGGCCGATCTTTGGCAGCAGTTCGGTCAGTTTCTGAAAGCCCAGAAATCTGACCTTTTCACCCAGTCCAAGATTGACGGCGAGGGCGTGGCATTCAGCCGCGTACTCCGGATCCTCATCCTCCGGCCCGGCAATCCATCCTTCGGCCTCGGGTATCTGGTTGATGACGGTGCGCATGGCGCGTACAAAAGTTTTGACGTCCTTGATCGGGACGACGCGGCCGATGAGGCACAGTACCTGAGGGGGCGTCGCCGGCCTGGCCGCGCGCAGCGCGGCGAAGCGCGGCACGTCAATGCCATTGGGAATATTGCGGGTTTTCTCCGGCGCGGCGCCGTCGCTGATCTGGCGTTGGCGGTTTGTTTCGTAGAGCGCTGTGATCTGGTCGGCCGCGTCATAACAGGATCTGCCCAAGGCCTCGAAAAAGCGTATCCACATTTGCTGGAAGTAGCTCAACTCTGTCGTGTCGCGCTGGAAAATGTTCCGGGTGTCAGCGATCCATTGCGCCGAAAACAAGTCTATTTTCCGTTCCTTGGTATAGATGCCATGCTCGGACAGGATGAGCGGGTGCCCGGTCTTGTGTTTCAGCAAGGCGCCCAGAAAGCCGGCGTAGCCGGTCGACACGGTATGGTAGGCCCGCACGGGCAGCAGGTTTTCGCAGATATCCGCCAGCAGCCAGATCGGCGCATGCATGGTGCGCACAGTCCAGAAATAATCGACAAAGGACGGATCGGTGCAGTAGCGCTGGTATTGGCGCCGAACATACTGCCAGGCTTCTTCGCTGTAGAGAAACTGCGCGTGTCCGAGGCGGCCGCCGAGTTCCCTGCCAAGTTCGTTGAGCAGGCCGGCGTCCCCTGCGTGATTGCGCGGCGAGCGGAAATATTCGTGCAAGCGGTCGACTTGTTCGAATATTTCTGCGTCGCCGGCAATCGCCTCCACCGGAGGGGCGATGCCTTTTTCGTGCAGGTAGTGGTCTTCGAAATGCACCACATTGGGCGGAAAGTCGTACTTCATCGCGCCGTAATCCTTGCGTTGGCTGCCGACGAAAACAACCGCGTAGCGAATGTCGGGGAAGCCGCGGATTATCTGGTGCACCCATGAGGACACACCGCCGGCCACGTAAGGGTAGGTGCCCTCGAGCAGCAGCGCGACATCGGCGGATTGGGCTTTGGGCGGGTTGGCGGGGGACATTGCTAGTGTGCCGGCGTGCCGTTCCAGAAACGCATTACCGGCGCGATCAACGGTGTCGTTTGTTGTATGGTGACGGCACCAAGCAGTTGTCGCACGGCGGGAAAGTCGCGCTGCAAAAAGGCTATTTCCGCCAGATAGGGGAGCACCCGCGCCGGCGGCATGTCGCAGGAGAGCGCAAGCTGGAAAGCGTCTCTCGCCGCGCTGGTGTCGTTCCGCGCCAGCAGCAGGCGGCCGCGCAGGAACCACATTCCGGCGTCGTCGGTGGCGTTGTGTTGCGCCAGTTCAAGGTGGCGCAGGCTTTCACTGACGGCATGGGCGCGCACGTCCCCTTGCACCAGGCCCGAATAGACGAGTTCCCAATGCAGTTCGGCGATATGGCGCAAGGATTGTTGCCGCAGCACCTGGTCTGCGCCCCGCGCGAGGTTCTCCAGTTCCGTCTGGATAGCGGTATTGATGCGTTTCTCCTGCGCGTCGAGCATGCCATAGGCAACGAGCCGGATATCGTCGGCGGGGTCGCCCAGCAGTTTTCGCAGCATCGGACCGGCTACCCGTCCCGGCATGTTTTGTAAAACGATGAGCGCCTTGAGCCTTATTTCCGATGGGGCGTCGCTGTCGAGTAGCAGCTGGCGCAGTCCGGCGAAGCGAATGTTCGGCTCTGCGCCGTGCATCGAAACCACGTACTCCGGGGTTTTGAGCTCGGCAAACGGTCGCGGCGGGCTGATTTTCGGCGAAATCAACGTTACGACGATAGACAGCAGGATGCCCGCCAGTCCGACCAGTGGAATGAAAAATGCAAAGCTGAAAAGCAAAGACAGCACGGCGGTGCGCGGCGTGCGGTACTTTTCCGGCAGCAGCAGACGCCCGCCAATGGCGAATAACCCGCTGGCCGCCCCGTGGCAGCCAAAGAACAGCAGCACCTCGCGTGTGCCGTTGATGAAATCGACGAAAAAATAATACGAGCCGAGCTCCAGGACAATTGCGGCAAACAGAGAGGCCGCAGCCTTAGTTCTGACGGGCCTCACGGGCTTGCGAGCAGGCGTTGTATTGATTCCAACGGCTCGGTCTCAGTCAGGTGCAGGACGTGGATGCGTATGCCCAGGTCGGCGAAGTTGCCGCCGAAGGTCTGTTTCAACGAGGTCTCGGTGCGCACGAGGTAGCCTTCAACTGCAGCCCTCCCGGTCAGCGGCATCTGGTTGATGATGTAGTTATTCCCATTCAGATTCTCAACAGGCCAGATAATGTCCGGAGCGCGGCGCTGGCGCAGGACATGCTCGTACATGTCGGCCCCGTCCCTGCCAAGGTCGAAAATCAACACGGCGATGTGACTGTCGATGCCGAAATCGCGTTGGATGCGCTGCAGGATGACCAACTCGGTGGCGAAGCTGACCGGACAGCCGGGGTGGCGCGCAAGCAGGGGCAGAACGGTTTTAGCTGAACTGATGCCGTCGGCATAAGCGGACAGCAGCACCTGCATCGTTTGCAGGTTGTCTTCATTGAGTGCGAAAAACGGCATGTTGCTGATGGCGAGCACGCCGATCATTTTTTTGTCGCTGGCCAGCATCGGTGCGACCACCAGCTGTTTGGTGGGGGCGTGGCCCGCGTCGGACAGCGCCTGCACGTGGGCAAGGCGGCCATGGTCGCAGGCATTCAGGTAAAGGGGGTCGTCCTCGCGCAATTGCGGCGGCTCGCCGAGCCGGCCCTGTTGCGGGCCGAGCCGGATGTCCGGTCCATTTTGGCTGACGATGTAAAGCGACGCCACCTCGACCTGGCAATAGCGCGAGAGGAATTCGAGGAACTCCTGTGCACCGGGCATCGGCTCGGTGCCGGTCTTGCCGGCGATGAGACGTCGCAGATCGGTGAGTGCATCGCGCAATGTCACCGGGCGCGTCAACAGTTCCTGCTCCAGGCGGTCGTGCGAGAGTCGCATCAGGTAAAGGCGTTTTGTAATGCGCTCGACACGGTCTTCGAGATAGCTGTTGATCTCGGTTGTGCGGTGTACCCGGGTCCGCCATATGCCGCTGTATTCGCCGCAGATCATTGTCGACAGAAGGCCGCCAAGAAAATAGAGCTTGGGTATGTCCGCATCCAGCCCGCCGGGTGCCCAGGCCAACCAGGCGGCAAACAGGATTGCCGAGGATACGACGCCGGGCAGCGCACCATAGCGCAAGGCCACCAGCAGCGGAGCGAGCCAGGGCCAGGGATATTGCGAAGTAAGATAGAAGGGGTCGGATGGTGAGGCGAGGCGGCCGATAAACACCGCCAGCAGGGTGATAAGCACGGTCTCGGCCCAGGCGGGCCATCCGGCAAGGCGTGGCATCAGCCAGCGTGCGGTCGCATCCGAATGCAGCCAGCTTTTGAACGGGGCCTTTTTTTCCGCTTTCATCAGGCGCCTCGCCGGACGCCCTGCCGGTTGTGGCAGCGTTGGCAATCCCGCCGCAATGCCTTACTGCACACGCGCCGAACCGAGCAGTTCACGGATGAGCTTTTGCGCCACCGCAGCAAGCGATTCGCGACTCCAGCCGCTCTTTCCACCGACCGCACTCCAGACTACCTCGCCCGATTTCAGGTCAAGCACGGCGAGCGTGATGCCCACAGCGGGTTCGCCGTCGATGCCGACCTTGTAGCGCCATTCGTCCACTGCACCGTAGACTGCGTATCGGGCGCCCTGGCTGCGTGCCCACTTCTGCGCCTCGTCTTGTGCTTTTCGCTCGGCCGGGTCAAACAGCGTTTCCGGATTGAGGGCCGCCGGGTAGCGCACAAGATTGCCTATGCCGCGGGCGCGCAGCAGCGGCTCGGTGATCGCTTCGGCGCGCAGTCCGGCCTGGGGCACGTCGGTGTGGTTTAGTATGGGCAGCAACACCCACTTTGCGCCGCTGTCGAGCGCGGCCGCGCCCTGGCTCGAATCGATGGTGGCGCAGCCGCCAAGCAGGACTGTTGCGGCGACGGTGATGGCGAGGCTGGTGCGGGCGAGCAGAGCGTAAATGCGCATGGTTTTTCCTTGATGTTCCCTGATGTTCCCTGATGTTTCCCTGATGTGTCTTGTATTGTTGCCCGGGGCTAGACGTCGTCAAAAAAAATACTGGTAACGCGAGCCGAGTTCACGCGTCGCATCCCCGGCGCCCGGTCCGCCTTTTCCGCGCGTCCAGTAAAGCGAAAAATAATCATGACCGGCAACGCTCCCTCCCGCGCCTACGATCCAATTGTAGCCGTTGCCGGTGACATCGTTGAAACTGCGTCCGAGGTTGGCGAAGGGCCTGAAGGCGCGGCCGTAGTTTTCCCGGAAGTAGTCGCCGAAACCGGCATTCAGGGCGTAAGTGCGCGCCGATACGGGCACGAAGAAGCTGCCTGGCGGGACGGTGCCGCCCGGCGTCAATTGCGCTGATTTGGCGTCAGAGGTTTCGGCCTGGCTGAAGATTTGCCGGATTTGCGAAAAACGCAACGTCCAGTCCGGATACTCGGTGCGGATGCGATAGCCCGCCTCCCAGTCATAGCCGCGCCCGCTGCCCACGTAGGTGTCCTGCTGGGTGTGATACCGCGCATCGAATACGCGCGCCCGCAGGAATTCGCGCTTGGAGAACGCATAGGTGAGGTTGGCGCTGGCGATATCGCGGTGACCGCCTATGGATAAAGGCACGCTCTCGGTGGCGTACTCGCGCTGCGCCATCGTAAAATCGCCTGAAAGGCGGTTGCCGAAGGCGCGCGTGTGACCGATGCGCCAGGAGCTAAACTGCGACAAGGCGCTGCGCTGGCCCAGGCTCAGTTTTGTTTCGGCGCCATCAGGATGGCGATAGAGCAGCGACAAGTCGAGGCGACGGTCCGTGCCCGGAACGCCGGTGAGCTGGGTGCTGTCCTGGCTGGACTGGCGAATACTGACCAGTTCCGTCGAGATGCGTAATTTCGGCGACAGCCAGACCTGCGCGCCGGCGCTCTGTTCGCGTCCCTTCAAAACACCCCTCTGAATGAGCTTGTCCTGCGCGAGCGCGCTGTTGGGCGTCTTGAGCAGGTCGGTTTCCAGTCGAAGGTGTATTTCGTCGTCGCCGGGGCGTTTTTCCTGTTCGGCGAAGCCCATCTCCTGCGCCAGGCGCAGCTGTTGCGTCGCGCGAGCGGCATCGATGCGGTTGTAGCGCGGCAGCTGGCCGGACTTTTCGGCAAGCAGGCGTTCCAGGGTGTCGATGTCGTTTTGCATCAGGGCGACGCTTACTTCGGCATAGGCGGGAATGGCGAGTTTCTTGCCATAGCGCGTCCACAACCAGGCCTTGGCCGCCTCGTCCTGGTCGCTCGATATGGCCCAGGCAAGGGCGAGTTCGGTGACGCCGGCGTCAAGTCCGGCGTTGCCGCTTTCGCTTGCGCCCTGCCGCAACAGCGAGCGGATCACCGCCAGGCTGGCGTCCCCTGGCGAAAACTGGGTGACCAGACGCGCGTGCGCACGCATGCGCTCGTGATCCATGCCTGCCCCGGCAGTTGGTCCCGGTGCTGCATGCCGGCTCCGCTCGGCTCGCGCCAGGTCCCAGGCGTGGTGGCGCACGCGCCATGCCATGCCACCTTGCCCTTCTTGTTCGAGCACATCGGCGTAATTGACCAGCCACAGGTAGTCGCGGGCGCGGCTCGAGGCCTGACGAGAGAAATAGGCCAGCGCGCGCCGCGAATCCCCCAAGGTGATGTGCGCTGCGGCAAACGCATCCCAGTAAGCGGCATCATCCCGCGCTTCGTTCTCAACGAGGACGAGCGTTTCGCGCAAGGCCTTGAGATCATCCGCGGCCATGGCCGCGTAGATGACTGCGCGGCGCAGGTTGGCGTTTGCCGGCGCGAGCGCCAGCGCGGCGCGGTAGTCGGCCAGGGCGAGGCCGCGCGCGCCGGTCGCTTCGCGATAACGTGCCCGCGCTGACAGGAAATCCGCATCCCGTGACAGCGTGGCATGCTCATTTGTGCTCAAGGTATCAAACAGTCGTTTCAATGAGGCGATGTCGCGCTGTTCGGTGTAAATGTCCATAGCCACTACCAGCAAGGACGGATTGGGCAGCTTGCGCCAGCTCGCGGCGGCCACCCGGGCCGCCTCCTCGGGGGCGCGCTGGCGCAGCAACTGTACAAGCCGTTCTGCGTCGCCCGGTTCGGCGGCGGCGCCTGCGAACAGCGTGCGGTAGGCGAGGGTTGCCGCCTCATCCTCCTGCATCAGCCAGGCGAGTTCGGCGAGGGTGCGCCAATAGTCGTTTGACTTTGTTTCGCCTGTTTGAAAACGCAGCGGCGCCAGCACGCGCCAGGCGCCTTGAAAGTCCGCCTTGACGAAATAAAACGACGCAAGTTTGACGGCCTGTGCAATGGTGGGCGTGGCCCCTGCAAGCATGCGTTCATAGGTGCGGATAGCCTCATCGGTGAGGCCGCTATGCTCGTAAAGCGCGGCAAGCGGTTCGAGCACGGCCGGTTCCCTTGCGGCGTGTTCGCTTAGCAGCGCCATGCCGTCCTGCGGGCGGCCGGCAAGCTCGTAAATCGCAGCCAGATCGCGCCATTCGGTCACGGAAAGACGGCGCCTTGCGATCGTTTCCGTCCAGGCGTAAATCAATGCGTCATAGTCGTAAAGGCCGGGGGCGAGGCGCAGCACGGCTTGCACCGCTTTGTCGGCACGGGATGCGCGCGCGAGCCAAAGCCATTGCTCCAGTGCTTCCTGGGGTTTGCCAAGCCACTCCGCGACCTGGGCAAGCCTTTCACGCCAGTTCGGGGCGCCGGTCTTCTCGACTGCAGCGCGCGCGACGCGATAGGCATCGGCAAGGTTGGCGTTGGCGAGAAATACATCGTAGGCAAGCGTGTAAATCTGCTCGTCATACTCGCGCAACGTGCCGGCGGCGTGGGCGCTGCTGATAAACCATGCGAGCCAGTCGAACAACGGTGCGACCGAGATGCGCAGCATGCGTTTGACGTAGCGTTGCGCCACGGCCGGCTTGCCCGCCGCAAGCGCGAGGCGCGTCAGCGCGGCCAGGGTCTGCTCGTCGCTTTCGAGGTCGCCAAGGTGTCGTTCGGCCGCAGCCAGCGCCTCCTCCAGCAGGTTGCCGGACTGGAGGGCGGCAACGCCCTTGAGGAAAAAATCGCGGCGGGACTGCTCGGTGAGCGCGCGTTGTCGTGCGACAAAGTACATCGCCGCCGCGCCGCGGTAATCCGAATCGGCAAGGGCGCTGGTGGCGCTCTCTTCGAGCCACGACAGCAGGATGGGTGTGTTTGATTTTGCGAGTCGGGCCATCAGGCGGTCGGCGGTGCGGATATCGCGAAGCTTGATGGCGCTGCGGACGAGAACGGTGAGATCCGTCGATTCCCATTCTTCGCCGGATATCGATGCCAGCGCAACGCGCAACGCGGCCAGGGCGTGATCGCGCGCGCCGTCCTCTTTCGGGCCGGAGTAGGCCTGCGTTTCGTTGAAGCGGTATTCGATCATCAGCGCGCGCCGGCGCGTGGACGGGGCCGGGTCGTTTTTTAGCGGTTCGAGCAGGCTGCGTGCTTCGACAGCCTGGCCTGCCGCGAGCTTTTTTTCGACCAGCATGAGCCGCAGGTCGGTATTGCGGGGGTCGGTACGTAGCAGGTTCTCAAGATAGTTCAGGGTCAGCTGATCGTTGCCCGGTTCGTTCGCAACTTGTTCGATCAATGTCTTGCGGGGGAACAGCAGCACCAGGGCGATGATGACCATGACGATCACCCCCGCCAGCGCCGCCGGCGAAAGGACGCGCGTCCTTTCGGGTTCAGCGGCAATGGGCCGAGATCGTCGCTGTTCCAAGGGGAAGCTCGTGGCTGTTTTTGTTAGCTGCTTTGGGCAAGAGCGGGCGGCCGTCGGCCCGCAATTCGCAGCCGTCGGCCGCGCCCAGGCTGAACGCAAGCGGCAGGTGCCCGGAAAGCCGGACGCTAAAGCCTTTGGCGTCACGGGTCATCTGCTCGATGCGCCCGTTTGCTTGCTCCAGAAAGGGGGCGCGGGGAGGTTCGGGGGCAAGCGCAACATAGGCCTCACCGCCGGCAAGGTGCAGGTAGTGCTGGTCGTTATGCCGAGCGTAGCCGGCAAGGCTGCGGCTTCGCTCCATGTCGGGGTGTCCGGCTGCAGCAGGAAAGCGCACGGTTCGCAGGGCTCCGGATCCGCGGATAAGCCAGCCTTCGCCGCTTTTTGCGACTGTCATGGTGTTGAAGTCGAAGGCCTTGTTTATGTATTCGGAAGCGTAGACATTGAACGGATCGCGTGCGAGAGCCCATTGGTAAACCTTGTGCAGCGCGGCGATTGAAGCGCGCTTGGTGGCCGAGTAGGTGTGAAAGTAGATGTCTACCGGTTTGAGGCGACGCGGGCTGTCGGTCATCTGGAAGGTCTCTACGACGCGCTCGTAGCCATAAAAGGGGCCGTTCCACAGGTTCGTGTAAAGGTTTTCGTTCTGGTTGGGGGCGAATACCTGAAAAAAATTCCCTTTTGGGATGCCAATGGGGGAAACAAGGGTAAGGCTGGGTTCCGCCCGGCTTATCCATGTGTCGCCGCCGTTCATATTGCCTACGCCCGCCTCGGCTGCGCGCGCGACGCTGTCCGCCCCCGGATTGCTGTCCCCTGTCCAGAGGAACACCTTGACCTGTTTTCCCGGCGGTGCGAGGCGGCTGTTGATGTAGGCAATCGAGCCATTAATCTCGGCGTTGATGTCAAAGTGATAGTTTGGGAGTTTCAGGCTGTAGCTTCCCGACTCGTTGCCAAGCTCCAACCTGCTCCAGCGAAAGGGATGGGAAAGGGAATGGCTCGCGATCTCGACATGGGGCAGCGCGAACAGGCGCTTGGCCGCCGCCTCGAGGGCTGGTGACAATTGCGGGTAAAGTCCGTCGGCCGCCACCTCGCCTTGAATGACCGATGCGGTGCTCGGTATGCGGTACTTCGCGAAAAACTCGCTCAACACGGCTTCTCCGGCCAAGGGGGTGCCCGGCAGTTCCGCGCGGCTGGCAAAGCCATCCCCGTCCATGTGCACGAGCATCAGCCGGCGTCCATTTTCGGTGGTGATATCGGGCGCGGGCATCAGCGGCAGGGCGAGCGCGCGGGTGAGGAAGGTGAACGGATCAATAACCCAGCGGGCGCCCTTGTAATTTGGCAGGTAGATGAGCGCGTGGGGTGCGAGTACATAGCCGCCCCAGGGCATCAGCGCCGCGGCATCCATGGTGTCGCCGCGTTCGTTTGCAAGGCGCAGCAGCGGGGTGCCGCCGACCGCTTGCAGCGGATAAAACTGGCGCCGGTCGGGCAGCGGGGCGAGCTCCAACCCCATCATCGGGTCGCGTATGGAGATGGTGACCCGCGCCGGCGTGGTGCCCGGAGCGCGGCTCTTCAGGCCGGTGTGCTTGTCCAGCAAAGCCCCTTGGGCGAGGCCGAATCCGCCGAACATGGCGACGCGGATCCCTTGGGAGAAGGCGCTTTGCAAAAAGCGTGCATAGGCGGATGGGTCGACGGCGGTTTCGCTTAACCACGACACCACCGCGGCGTAGCGACCGGCAAGCGGATGCGCGGGCAGTGCGCGCGAGGCTTCGATATATTTGGCCGTGTAGCCCATGTGATTGAGCGGCATGGTGGCGAAGCGGCTGATCTCATGCAGGATCAAACCAGCCTCGTTCTTGTTATCGTCGTAGAGCATGAGAATCTTGCGCGGCATGACTTCGATCGCCCCGACGCCCAACAGGTCAAGTTCGGGATTACTCACCCAGGGCACGAACCCCAATGACTCTATTTTTTTTGCCGTAGTCCTCGCGAGCGCCCGCTCCTCGGGCGCGACGTAATCGATGGCGAGAACCGGTAGCTTGTATTCGTCTCGTGCGCGTCTGAGTTGACCGATCAACCAGTCGCGGTCAGCCGGGAGCACTTCCTGATAGCGCTTTTCCGCCTGATTCCATCCACGAAACAGCGATTCTGCCGCCACCACCCAGGCCTCATGATGCACCTTGGGCAAGATTTCAAAACCGCGGTTGAAAATGAGTTTCGCCTCCGGATAGGCGCGCCTGATTTCGGCCACCACGCGTGCCAGCCCGTTTTCCTGCTCGGCGCGCGTGGCGCCGGTTTTTGCCGCCAGCTGGTAAGAGTCCAGCGTGTCGAGAAAAAATCCGCGATAACCCGCGTCCCACAACGGCTTTACGCCGCGCTCCACCAGCCATTTGGGCCAGTCGGGCTGGCTTTGGTCGACCACCACACTGCCCCACGCGGTGTTCTCGCCGAGGCGCCACGCCGCGGGCAGGTCTTTGAAGTAGGCGCGCGAGGGATGCATTTCCCCCAATGAAAGGTAAGCGAGCGGGAGTGTGCGCCCGCGCCCCCACTGCGGCGGTATCGGGCCGGCGGCTTCGGCTTCCAGAACAACGGCGTCAAAAGCGGCCAGTTCGTCCCAGGGCACATCGCGTCCGTAGTAGAGCGCGATGTTGGGCTGTTGCGCCGCCGCCGCGCCGGCGATCAATAGCAGCAGCGCGGCGAGCCAGCGCATCAGGCCGCGAGCAATTGTTTCAGGCCTTCGGTGAGCGGCGTCGAGGGCTTTTCGCCGAACAGCGTGACAAGCCGTTCCGGCGACATCGCCGAGTCGCGGATATCACCGGTGGCCGCAGCTTCGAATTGGCGCGCGATGGTCCTTCCGGCTGCCGTTGCGAGTGCGTCCACCATTTGCAGCAGGGTGACGCTGGTGCCGCTGCCGATGTTGCATACGCCGCGGGCCGTCGAGGAGAGGGCGAGCATGTTCATGCGGGCGATGTCCTTGACGAAAACAAAGTCGCGGGTCTGCCCGCCGTCCCCGAAGATACGCACCGGCTTTGCCGCGGCGAGGGCATCGGTGAATTTGCTGATTACGCCGGCATAGGGGGAGCGCGGATCCTGGCGCGGACCGTACACGTTGAAGTAGCGCATGCCCATGGAAGAAAATCCATAGAGCGCGGCGTAAAGACCCGCGTACTGGTCGTCGATATGCTTCTCAAGCCCGTATGGCGAGATCGGCGCGGTTGGCGAAGCCTCGTCAAGCGGCAGTGATGCCGGCGTGCCATAGACCGCGGCGCTCGAGGCGTAGACAAGGCGTAGCACGCCCGCCTTGCGCGCGGCGTCAAGAACGTTCAGAAAGCCGATCACGTTGTTGTGGCAGGAATTGACCGGGTCGGCCACAGAGGCTTGGACGGACACCTGGGCTGCGAGATGAAGCACGTGGGTGCAGCCGGCAAGCGTGCTTGCCACGGTTGCGGTGTCGCGGATGTCCCCCTCGACTATTTCCAGTCGTGCGTTCCCGGACGGCAGGTTGCCGCGCCTGCCGTTGGAAAAGTTATCCAAAATGCGAACGCGCGCCCCTGAGGCGAGAAGGGCGTCGGTACTGTGTGAGCCGATGAAACCGGCGCCACCGGTGACCAGAACGTGCATTACCGCGGACATGCCTAGGCCTTTTGGGTTGGATAGGATGCATTCTAACAACCGGCGGTGTTTGCGTGGTTTTGCCCTTTTTCCGCGCTTCTGTTCCGGCCTTGGCCGCATGCCGCCATTGCCACCGGGAACATTGCCACCGGTAAATTTGATGAACGTCAATGCGAAGCGGCAATCTCGTTGCTTTCGCGACCATTCTTGCCATGCCACAAGGTTGCTTCGTCACTCCGTTCCTCGCAATGACGAATTTACCCAAAATTTCCGGAAAGCCGCGCCGGTCGGCCTTCTTCAGCCATCTCCATCCGCAAATGCCCTGCTGGTGCGGCTTTCGGGGATTTGCGTTAGCGTAGCGCCTGCCCGCTTTTCCGAAAGGATGCCAGATGTTGCCATTACCCAGTCACCATGCACATTGCGGCGTGTTGCGATGGATGCTGCTCTGCGTTGCCTGCACCCTTTTACCGGCACCACGGGCGCACGCCCAGATCGCGCCCGGCGCGGCCGAGATCGCCGCTTTCAGCCCCTTGCACGCGGCCGCCCACAAGGGCGACCTTGCGCAACTGGACAAGCTGATCGCCGCGAAGGTCAATCTTGACGCGCGTGACGCCTACGGCCGCACCGCGCTGCATGTCGCGACCTTCGCCAGGCAAGGCGATGCCCTGCGCGCGCTGGCCGGGGCCGGCGCAAAGCTGGAACTGCTGGAGAACGACCGCTACGACGCCGTCACCATCGCCTCGGTGGCCGACGACGAGGACACGCTGCGCCTGCTGCTCGCGCTTGGCGCCAGCGCCAAACTGACCACCAGCCGCTACGACGGCACGGCCTTGATCGCCGCCGCGCACCTGGGGCACGACGGCGTGGTGCGCCAGCTGATCGCCGCCGGTGCGCCGCTGGACCACGTCAACAACCTGCACTGGACGGCGCTGATCGAATCGATTGTGCTCGGTAACGGTGGCAAGCGTCATGTCGAGACGCTGCGCGCATTGCTCGGCGCGGGCGCGAGCACTAAGCTCACCGACCGCCAGGGCGCCACGCCGCTGGCCATGGCGAAGTCGCGCGGCTATGGCGAGATGGTGAAATGGCTCGAGGCGGCCGGCGCGCGATAGCACATGCAGGTCGAATCCCCGGAGACCCGCGCCAGTCGGGCTTCTTCAGGCATCGATGCCTTTGATGCACCGGTGTTTACTTCGCATCGTCAAACGGATTAAAAAGACGTACACCAGTCGGGCTAAAATGTTTGACGTTGCGGGTAACTACTGTTGAACCATGGCTCAGCGCCGTGGCGGCTATCAAAAGATCGGCGCCATCGTGCCCCAGCCTGGCTGAAAGCCGGCCCCAAAGCCGCGCGGTGTTTGCGGACACATGCAATACGCGATCGGCATACAGGCTTACCAGGGTCTCCAGCCATTGTTCCAATGCGGCGGCAAACACCGCATCGGATTTGCGCGCTCTTTCAATGCCGCGTTCAATTTCACCAATGCTGACGACGCTGATGAACAAATTCTCCGCTTTTTGCGTCTTGACCCATTGAACCACCTTGCGCGACGGCCTGGCTTTGCGCAATTCGGAGAGCACCATCGTGTCGAGCAGGAAGCTCACAGCTCGATGTCACGCATGACAAGCTTTGTCTGTTCTGCCGCCGGTTTGTCCTGAACGGTGCGTTCTCGCGGCATGGCGAGCAGATGCGCGACAAAATCCGGCGCGTCTTTTTTCGCGCTGCTCTTCAGCGCGACATAGGCCTGCTCGGAGAGCACCATCACCGCATCCTTGCCATGCCGGGTGATCCGCTGTGGTTCGCCACGCAGGGCCGCTTCCACGAGCTCACTCAACTGCGCTTTAGCCGTTTGCAACTGCCATTGGGAATGCCGCATTATTGACCCCTTATAATCTAGTCTGTTTAACTGACTATATTATGAAACCGGGGCTGCCGCCTGTCAAGTATCAGCCGGGCTGCGGCTCGGCCCAGCCCTTGCTGCGATTGACCGCGCGCGTCCATCCGGATAGGCGCGCCGCCGCCTCGTCGCGCGACATCGCCGGCTCGAAGCGGCGCTCGATGCGCCACTGCCGGGCAATTTCTTCCGTGCTGGCCCAGACACCGGTGGCCAGGCCGGCGAGGTAGGCCGCACCCAGTGCCGTGGTTTCGAGCGCCGCCGGCCGCACCACCGGAATGCCCAGCAGGTCGGCCTGGAATTGCATCAGCAGGTTATTGGCGGCGGCACCGCCATCGACGCGCAGTTCACGCACCGCGTCACCCGAGTCCTGTTGCATGGCCAGCAGCAGTTCGGCCGACTGGAAGGCGATGGCTTCGAGCGCGGCGCGGGCAATGTGGGCCTTGGTGGAGCCGCGTGTGAGCCCCATCATGCTGCCGCGGGCAAAGGCGTCCCAATGCGGCGCGCCCAGTCCGGCAAAGGCCGGCACGACAAACACACCGCCGCTGTCTGGCACGCTCGCCGCGAGCGCTTCCACTTCCGAGGAGTGGCTGACGATGCCCAGGCCGTCGCGCAGCCATTGCACCACCGCGCCGCCAATGAACACGCTGCCCTCCAGTGCGTAACCGGGTGGGGCGCCGCCGACGTTGGCGGTGCGCGTGGTGAGCAGCCCCATTTTTGAACGCACCGCTTCGGCACCGGTGTTGAGCAGCATGAAGCAGCCGGTGCCATAGGTGTTCTTGGCCATGCCGGGTGCGTGGCAAGCCTGGCCGAACAAGGCCGCCTGCTGGTCGCCGGCGATGCCGGCCAGCACTACCGGCGCCCCAAGCACTGAGGCGTCTATGTTGCCATGCAAGTGCGAGGAAGGCCGCACCTCGGGCAGCACGCCTGCCGGCACCTTTAAGAGCGCAAGCAATTCCTCGTCCCAGCAGTTGCGATGTATATCGTAGAGCAGGGTGCGCGAGGCGTTGCTCGGGTCGGTGATGTGCAGGCGGCCGCCCGAGAGTTTCCAGGCCAGCCAGCTGTCTATGGTGCCGCAGGCGATTTCGCCGCGTTCGGCGCGAGCGCGCAGGCCGGCCACGTTGTCGAGCAGCCAGGCCAGTTTGGTGGCGGAGAAGTAGGGGTCGAGCAGCAGGCCGGTTTTGGCGCGCACCATGGCCGCGTGGCCGGCCGACTTGAGCCTGGCGCACTCATCGGCGGTGCGCCTGTCCTGCCAGACAATGGCATTGTGCAAAGGCTCGCCGCTGGCGCGGTCCCATACGACGATGGTCTCGCGCTGGTTGGTGATGCCGACAGCGGAAAGCTCGCGCGCGTGCAGGCCGGATTTGGCGAGGGCCTCGCGTGCGCAGGCAAGCTGGCTGTCCCAGATTTCCAGCGGGTCGTGCTCGACCCAGCCGGGTTGCGGAAAAATCTGCCGGAACTCGCGTTGTGCCAGCGCTCTTGGCGCGCCGTCCTCGCCAAAGACAATGGCGCGCGAACTGGTGGTGCCCTGGTCGAGCGCTAGCACGTGTTTCATTGCGGTAATCCCGGCTGTGGTGTGGGAGGATGATAATCAGTTTGCGCGCGCCGGGGCGCGGGTAGGGAATAGCGCGGGTGCTGTGTTAAAATTTGCTGCTCTGCAAAAGAGCCAGTGTGATACCACCCATGCCTCTTCCCGCGCCCGCCGCGTCAGTAACACGCGAAGCCCTTCACACACGCAGCATCACCATCCAGGCCTACCGGCGTTCCGACGGTCTGATGGACATCGAGGCGCGGCTGACCGATGTCAAGGCGCACGATTTTCCGCTCGCCAGCGGCCTGCGCCCGGCCGGTGAAGCGGTGCACGACATGTGGGTGCGCATCACCATCAACCGTGCCTACGACATTCTCGAAGCGGTGAGCCAGACCGACGGCATGCCTTATGCCGGCCAGTGCGACAGCATCAATCCGGCCTACGCGGCGCTGGCCGGCTTGAACCTCAAACGCGGTTTTCGCAAGGCGGTGCTGGAGCGTTTTGGCGAAGTGCGCGGCTGCACCCACCTGACCGAACTCATCGGCCTGCTGCCGACTGCCGCCATCCAGGCGTATGCCGGCGAGCGGCGTGAAAACAGCAACCACGGCGGCAAGCCGTTCCAGCTCGATCGCTGCCATGCGCTTGATACGCGCGGACCCGCGGTGGCGCAGTACTACCCGAAGTGGCACCGGGCGGACGAAGAGCGCGAGGGCGAAACGGTTAATGGTGACGATTGACGGCGGTCAAGGCGCCGGTCGGCGCGTGGCGTGACACTGCAAGCACATTCAAGGGGGAGTGAAGATGAAGATTCATGAATATCAGGCGAAAGAGGTGCTGCGCAAATACGGCGTCATCACGCCCAAGGGCATTGCCTGTTTTTCCGTCGACGAGGCGGTGAAGGCCGCGACCACGCTGGGCGGCAAGGTCTGGGTGGTCAAGGCGCAAATCCACGCCGGCGGGCGTGGCAAGGGCGGCGGCGTGAAGGTGGCCAAGTCGCTTGATGAAGTGAAGGCCTTCGCCAGCCAGATCCTCGGCATGCAATTGAAAACCCACCAAACCGGGCCCGGGGGCCAGAAGGTGCGGCGCCTGTTGATCGAAGAGGGCGCCGACATTAAGAAAGAGCTCTACGTCGGCATGGTGGTGGATCGCGTCACGCAGCGCGTGGCCTTGATGGCCTCGAGCGAAGGCGGCATGGACATCGAGGAAGTGGCCGCGCACACGCCGGAAAAAATCTTCAAGGTGTTCATCGATCCTGCGACCGGGCTGAAGGACGCCGAGGCCGACGAGGTCGCGGCGAAAATTGGTGTGCCGCCTGCTTCGATAGCGCAGGCGCGGGTGCAGCTGCAGGCGCTGTACAAGGCGTTCTGGGACACCGACTCAAGCCTCGCGGAAATCAACCCGCTTATCCTCACCGGCGACGGCAAGGTCATCGCGCTCGACGCCAAGATCAATTTCGATTCCAATGCGTTGTTCCGCCACCCCGACCTGGTCGCCCTGCGCGACCTCGATGAAGAAGATCCGGCCGAGATCGAGGCGTCAAAATTCGACCTGTCCTACATCTCGCTTGACGGCAACATCGGCTGCCTGGTGAACGGCGCCGGCCTGGCGATGGCCTCTATGGACACCATCAAGCTGTTCGGCGGCGAGCCGGCAAATTTTCTGGACGTCGGTGGCGGAGCGACTGCGGAGAAGGTGACCGAGGCGTTCAAGATCATGCTCAAGAACCCCAAGGTCAAGGGCATCATGGTGAATATTTTCGGCGGCATCATGAAGTGCGACACCATCGCCACCGGCGTGGTCGCCGCGGCGCGCGAGGTCAAGTTGTCGGTGCCGCTGGTGGTGCGCATGCGCGGCACCAACGAGGACATGGGTCGGCAGATCCTCAAGGACTCCGGATTGCCGATCATTTCCGCAACCAACATGGCCGATGCCGCGAAGAGCATCGTCGCGGCCGTCAAATAGATGTTGGTTTACGACATGAGGGGATATCTCCCCTCATACTCCCCTAAATCGGCCGCTTGCGAAACGTCGTTGCAAGCGGTTCCAAGGAGAACAGCATGTCTATCCTGATCAACAAGAACTCGCGTGTGATGACGCAAGGGATCACCGGCAAGACCGGCCAGTTCCACACCAAAATGGGCAAGGAATACGCCAACGGCAAGAACTGCTATGTCGCCGGCGTGAATCCGAAAAAAGCCGGCGAGTCCTTCGAGGACATCCCGATTTTTGGCACCGTCGCCGAAGCCAAAAAGCAGACGGGCGCGAACGTATCGGTGATTTACGTGCCGCCGCCTTTTGCCGCCGCGGCCATCTGGGAGGCGATCGAGGCCGACCTTGAGCTGGTGATTTGCATTACCGAGGGCATCCCGGTGCGCGACATGATCGAAGTGAAGGACAGGATGGCCAAACAGGGGCGCAAGTCCATCCTGGTTGGCCCCAACTGCCCCGGCGTCATCACGCCCGACGAAATAAAAATTGGCATCATGCCCGGCCACATCCACAAAAAGGGCCGCATCGGCGTGGTGTCGCGTTCGGGCACGCTGACCTACGAGGCGGTGGGGCAGTTGATGGACCTGGGCCTCGGCCAGTCGACCTGTGTCGGCATCGGCGGCGACCCGGTCAACGGTTTGAAGCACATCGACGTGATGAAAATGTTCAACGACGACGCGGAAACCGACGCCGTGATCATGGTCGGTGAGATCGGCGGCTCGGACGAGGAAACCTGCGCCGAGTGGATCAAGGCCAACATGAAAAAGCCGGTGGTCGGTTTTATCGCCGGCGTGACCGCACCGGAGGGCAAGCGCATGGGCCATGCCGGCGCGATCATTTCGGGCGGCAAGGGCACGGCGCAGGAAAAACTCGACGTCATGGAAGCCTGCGGCATCAAGACCACCAAGAACCCGGCCGATATGGGCAGGTTGCTCAAGACGGTGATCTGAAGCGCAGGCGCGCGCAGGGCGGGGCGAAATTCGACGCAGGCGGGCAGTCAAAGGCTGCCGGCAAACGCGCACTCCGCCGCCTTTGGAAAAAAGGAGGGTTTGCGGTGTTAAAAAATCTGCTGTTGTGTTTTTTGCTGGCGGTCGCGCCCGCCGCCCTGGCGCAATATCCGGATCGCCTGACGCGTATTGTTTCGCCCTTCTCGCCCGGCGGCGGCCTCGACATCGTCGCGCGATTGCTGGCGCCCAAGTTGAGCGACATCTACAAGCAGCCGGTGATTGTCGAGAACCGCACCGGCGCCAACGGTCAGATCGCCAACGAGTTTGTCGCCAAATCACCGTCCGACGGTTATACCCTGCTCATCGATACGCTGGGTTTTGCCGTCCACCCCGCGGTGACGCGAACCCTGCCTTACGATCCGGGAGCGATGGAGCCGGTGGCGCAGTTGCTGGCGCTGCCCTTTGTCATTGTCGTCAACCCGAAGGTGCCGGCGAAAAACGTCGTTGAGCTGGTGGAGTACGCAAGGCGCAATCCGGGCAAACTGAACTTCGCCCAGGGCGGCCTGACCAATCGCATCCTCGGCGAGCAGTTCCGGCTGCAAACCAACACCGAATTCACCTTCGTTCCTTACAAGGGCAGCAACCCGGCGACCATCGCGGTGCTGACCGGCGAGTCCGATCTCACCATCACCGATTCGGCGACGGTGGCGCCGCACATCGCTTCGGGCAGGCTGCGCGCACTCGCCGTGACCAGCCCGAAACGCACCTCCCTGATGCCCGATGTGCCGACGGTGGGCGAGGCCGGGGTGCCCGGCTACGAGGTCACCGTGTGGTATGGAATTTTCGCCGCGGCGGGTACGCCGCCGGCGGTGGTGCGGCGATTGAACGCGGAATTCAACAAGATCGTGATGATGCCCGATGTGGCGGCGCGTTTTACCGCATTGGGCGCCGAGCCGGTGGCGACCACACCGGAAGCGTTCGCCGCCCTGGTGCGAAGCCAGATGGTGACCGTGAAGGACGTCGCAACGCGCGCCAAGATGCCGCTGGAATAGGCTTGAACGCCTATGATCTTGCGGGAAAATACGCCATCGTCACGGGTGGCGCCGGCGGCATCGGGCAGGCGGTGGGCGGGATGCTGCGCGATTGCGGTGCCGCGGTGAGCTTGTGGGATGTCTCGGCGAAGGTGCATGAGTTGACTGGCGCGCGGATGCAAGGCCGCCAGGTCGATATCACCGACGCCGCCCAGGTATCAGCCGCCGCCAAGGCTGACGCCGAAGCATTCGGTCGCATCGACGTGCTGGTCAACAATGCCGGCGTCCTTGGTGAGATCAAGCCGCTTTGGGAAACCAGCGTGGAAGATCTGCGACGCGTTCTGGACATCAACCTGCTCGGTGCCATGCTGTGCTCGCGCGCGATTCTTCCACTGATGCGTGCCCAGGCCGCGACGCCGCAGCGCGGCCATATCGTCAATGTGTCTTCGGCCAATGGCAAGGAGGGCAAGGCCGGATCAGCCGCCTACAGCGCGTCCAAGGCCGGTATTATCGGCCTCACCAAGGCGATGGCAATGGAGGTCGCCGGGGATGCGATTCTGGTCAACTGCATTACCCCGGGTGCGGTGCGGACCGCATTTTCAAAGGATGTGCCGGCCGAGCGGCTGGCGCAGACGGTGGCGCGAACGCCGCTGGGCCGAATGCTCGACCTCGAGGAGATTGCGCGCCTGGTGGTCTGGCTCAGTTCCGGCGATTGTTCCTTTTCAACCGGCGCGGCGTTCGATTTGTCCGGCGGTCGCAGCACGTACTGACTGATGCTTGATTCCTGCAAAATACAAAAAGGCGAAATGACATGAGCTTGCTCGGCAATGCGGCGGTGACGATATGGCATGACGTGCCGATTGCGGCGCGCGCGGACTATTTTGAATGGCATAACCGCGAGCACATGGCAGAGCGCGTCGGCATTCCGGGCTTCCTGCGCGGGCGGCGCTATGTTGCCCTGCACGGCGCGCCGGAGTTTTGCACGCTCTATGAGGCGCAATCGCTGGACGTGCTGACCGGGCCGGACTACCTCGCCAGACTGGAGAATCCAAGCGCCATGACGCGCCGCGTTGCACCGCAACTTTACGGTAATGTGCGTTCGTTGTGCCGTGTCGCCCTGACGCTGGGCAGCGGGCAGGGCGGGATGCTGATGACCTGGCGCTACGACGTTGCGCCGGAACAAGGCGCGGCGCACCGCGCACTGGTCGAGACGGCGTTGCGTGCACTCGCCGCGCGATCGGGGATAGTCGGGGCCCACTTGTGTCTGGGCGATATGGAGGCGAGCGCTGTGCAGACGGCGGAAAAGAAATCCCGGCCCAACAAGGCCTTGACGCCCAACTGGGTGGTGCTGGTCGAGGGCGGCGGCGAGCGCAAGGCGCTGGAGGATGCGTGCGCGGAGCTGCTCCCGGCGGCCTTGCTGTCCGGCGCCGGGGCGCATGACCTGGCGACAGGGCTATACCAGTTGCAGTTTCAGCCGGCTTAGCGTTCAAATTTGCGAGGTACCGCCATGTATGTCGTCATCGTAGATTTTGTCGCCAAGCCCGAACACGCGGATGCGTTTCGCACCGAGATGGTGAAAAATGCCAGCGCATCGCTTGACGACGAACCGGGCTGCCGTCAGTTTGACGTGTCGGTGGCGCCCGACGACCCGGCGAAAATATTCCTCTACGAACTGTATGACGACCGGGCGGCCTTTGACGCGCACCTGACAACAACGCATTACCGCGAGTTCGACGCCAAAACCGCGCCCTGGGTTGCGACCAAGGCGGCGCGGCATTTTTTGCGCATTTGTCCGGGCTGAGTTGAGGGCGCGCGCCCGGCGTTCCAGATGGTGTTGCCGGAATTGGCAACCATAACGGCTGGAAACCCTTGCCTGGTGCGGGTTTGCGGTGGTTGTGGCTCGGCGAATACGCGCCTTCGGGGGCTGGTAATATGCCGCATCCCATGCGCACGAAAGCTTACCGATGACGCCGCTCGCCACCCACGCACGCTATGCCTATTCGGCGATTTCCCACCGTCCCGATTACAGCTGGCCGGGTGGCCGGCGGCTCGCGGTCTACCTTGCAATCAATCTGGAACATTTTGAATTCGGTCGCGGCATGGGGGCCAAGCTTGCTCCCAGCGCCGAACCCGACGTGCTCAATTATGCCTGGCGTGATTATGGCAACCGTGTCGGTGCATGGCGGTTGCTCGAACTGTTTGACGCGCTGCGACTGCCGGTCGCGGTGCTGGCGAACACGGCCATCTACGATTACTGCCCTGAGCTGATGGCGGCGCACCGGGCCCGGGGTGATGAGGTCGTGGGGCACGGCCATACCAATTCGGAACGCCAGAGCGACATGAGCGAAGCCGAAGAAGCGGCGCTCATCCGCGCCTGCATGACGCGCATCGAAAAGGAGGAGGGCAGGAAGGCGCGCGGCTGGCTGTCGCCCTGGATTGCCGAGTCGCGCAGCACACCCGACTTACTCAAGGAGGCGGGCTTCGATTACACGCTCAACTGGTGCCACGATGACCAGCCGCTGCCGTTTGCGACGCGTGCGGGCGAGTTCTGGTCCGTCCCCTATCCGCAGGAAATCAATGACATTCCGGCCATTGTCGCGCGGCAGAATTCGGCGGCGGAATTTGCCGACATGATCATCGGCTGTTACGAAGAAATGAAAACCCAAAGTGCACACCAGCCGCTGGTGATGGGGATCGCCCTGCATCCATACATTGTCGGCCAGCCGCACCGCCTGCGCGAATTGCGCCGTGCGCTGCAGCATATTGTTGCCGATGACCGTGCCTGGCTGGCTGCCCCGGGTGCGATACTGGACCATGTCAAGTCTGTCGCACCGTGTTAAGCGGGCGGGACGGGCAGGAGCCGTGCCGGTAATATGCAAGAATCTGCTGTTGGCCTTCCAGACCCCGCGTGTACAATACGCGCCACTTTTGTCATTCATCCGGACCTAAAGACATGATGGAATTCCTCAGCTCGCCGCAGCAATTCTGGATCCCTTTGATGCAAATCATCGGCATCAATATCGTGCTCTCCGGCGATAACGCCGTGGTCATCGCGCTGGCTGCGCGTTCGCTGCCACCGCACCAGCAGAAAAAGGCGATCGCCTGGGGTGCCGGCGCGGCAATCGCGATGCGTATCGTGCTGACGCTGTTCGCAGTGGTGCTGCTCACCCTGCCTTATCTGAAACTGATCGGCGCAGTGCTGCTGATCTGGATCGGTATCCAGTTGCTGTTGCCCGACGATGGCGACGAGCACATTGAGTCACACAGCAATCTTATTGCTGCCATCAAGACCATACTGATCGCCGACTTGGTGATGAGCCTGGACAACGTCATCGGCGTGGCCGCGGCAGCCAAGGGCAGCGTGTCGTTGCTTGTAATCGGCCTTGCCATCAGTATTCCGCTGGTCATATTTGGCGCGACCATGCTGCTCAAGCTGATGGAGCGCTTTCCGGTCATCATTACCATCGGCGGCGGCCTGCTCGGCTATGTTGCCGGCGAAATGGCGGTAACTGATCCGGCGGTCAAGGATTGGGTGGATGCCAACATGCCGATGCTGCATGAAATCGCCGCAATCGCCGGTGTGGCCATCGTGCTGGTGGTGGGCAAGGTTCTGGCGAAGAAAAAGTCCGCCGTTGCGGTGACAGTGGACGGCAAGCCGGACGCATGATAGGCGCATATTTATTCTCTTGACGCAGGTCAAGTTATTTTCCTGACGGTCATCCCACAATACTTCAGTCTCACAACCATGGTCTTAAGGCTTTGGTTGTGGTGACGGCAGTGGAGAGGGCGGGCTGTGGGGAGCGGTTTTCCGCACTATAAGCCGGCCCCGGTCAATCCCAACTGTTAGTCGGTTGTCACCGTACATTGGAGGATCATCTTGCATACACCTAATTACTCTGTCCTGCGCCGGCTCTGTGCCGCCGTAGTGGGAACCCTGACGCTGTTAAGCGCAAACGCGACCCTCGCCTGGGAGCCGACCAAAACGGTCGAGTTCATCGTGCCCGCCGGTACCGGCGGCGGCGCCGACCAGATGGCGCGCTTCATCCAGGGGATTGTCGCCAAAAACAAGTTGATGAAACAGCCCATGGTGGTGCTCAACAAGGGCGGTGGGGCCGGCGCGGAAGGTTTTCTTGAGGTCAAGGGCGCCAAGGGCGACCCGCACAAGATCATCATCACCCTGTCCAACCTGTTCACCACGCCGCTGGCTACAGGCGTGCCGTTCAACTGGCGCGATCTGACACCGGTGCAGATGATGGCGCTTGACCAGTTTGTGCTCTGGGTCAATGCCGATTCACCCTACAAAACGGCCAAGGAATACGTTGATGCGGTAAAAAAAGCCGGCCCGAACAAGATGAAAATGGGTGGCACCGGGTCAAAGCAGGAAGACCAGATCATTACCGTCGCCTTGGAAAAGCAGACCGACACCAAGTTTATTTACATCCCGTTTCGCGGCGGCGGTGATGTTGCGGTTCAACTCGTTGGCAAGCACGTCGATTCGAGCGTGAACAACCCGATCGAGGCGGTGGCGCAGTGGCGCGCGGGCAAGTTGCGCCCGTTATGTGTTTTTGACAATGTGCGCCTGCCTTACAAGGAAAAGGTCACCAAGGACATGTCCTGGGGCGACATTCCGACCTGCAAGCAGTCGGGACTCGACATCGAGTATTTGATGTTGCGTGGTATTTTCATGGCGGGCGGGGTCACAGCTGATCAGGTCCAGTTCTATATTGATTTGCTCAAGAAGGTGCACGACACGCCCGAGTGGAAGGAATTCATGGAGCGGGGCGCGTTTAATACCACCTACATCAACGGCAAGCCCTACGCCGATTGGGTGGCCAAGGAAGAAGCAAGGCACCTGATGCTGATGAAGTCCGCCGGGTTCCTCGGGGGCAAGTAATATCCCGACGTCGCCGGCACAAGCCGGCGATGTCAATTCTGAACATGCCGGCGCCTAGACCGGTGGCAGGGGGGGGGAATGGAAGAGCAGAAAGATCAAGCCGCGGACCAACCCGCGGCCTCGAGCAAGTCGGTCGAGATTGCCGTTGCAGCCATCATCCTTTTGTTTGGTGCCGTTGTCATAACCGACAGTCTTCGGCTGGGCATAAGCTGGGGTGATGAGGGTCCCAAGGCCGGTTACTTTCCGTTTTACATCGGATTGCTGATCTGCTTTTCCAGTGTGGTCACCTTGATACGGGCTTTTCGCACCAGTAACGCCGAGTCTTTCGTATCCCGCGGCCAGCTCAAGTTGGTGATGTCGGTGCTGGTACCCACGACTGTTTACGTCGGGCTGATTGTGTTTCTGGGCATTTATGTCGCATCTGTCATTTACATCGCGTTCTTCATGTGGTGGCTGGGCAAATATGCCTGGTTGAAAATCGTGCCGGTGGCGCTTGGCGTCAACCTTGTGTTTTTCCTGATGTTCGAAATCTGGTTCAAAGTGCCCCTGCCCAAGGGCCCGCTTGAAACCGCGCTCGGCCTGGCCTGAGGACTCGCGCATGGATGAAATCAATTCCCTGATGCACGGCTTCAGCGTTGCGCTGTCGCCATTCAATGTCCTGTTGATGTTCGTCGGCGTGATTCTCGGTGTGATCATCGGCGTGCTGCCGGGGCTGGGCGGTGCCAACGGTGTCGCCATCCTGCTGCCGCTGACTTTCAGCATGTCGCCGACTTCGGCCATCATCATGCTCTCGTGCATTTACTGGGGCGCCTTGTTCGGCGGCGCCATTACCTCGATTCTGTTCAACATACCGGGTGAACCCTGGTCGGTTGCCACCACCTTCGACGGTTATCCGCTGGCGCAAAAGGGGCGTGCCGGGGCGGCGCTGACCGCGGCCTTTACCTCGTCTTTCATCGGCGCGCTGGTGGCGGTGATCATGATCACCTTCCTGTCGCCGCTCGTTGCCAAATTCGCCCTGGAGTTCGGACCGCCGGAATTTTTCTCCGTCTACCTGCTCACCTTTTGCGCCTTCGTGGGCATGGCAAAGGGAGCGGCGGTAAAGACGGTTGCGGCGATGATGATTGGATTTGCGCTGGCTGCGGTGGGCCTTGACACTGTTACGGGACAACTTCGGCTGACCTTCGGTTTTACCGAATTACTCAAAGGCTTTGATTTCCTGATTGCGGTGATCGGCCTGTTTGGCATAGGTGAAATTCTGCAGACCCTGGAAGAAGGGCTGGCGTTCAAGGGCAAACAGGCAAAAATGAACGCCAAGATCGTGCTCGAGACGTGGAAGGAGTTGCCGCGCTACTGGGCCACCTCCATCCGCAGCTCCCTGGTGGGCTGCTTCATGGGCATTGTTCCGGGTGGGGCGACGCCCGCGTCCTTCATGAGCTATGGCGTGGCCAAACGCTTTTCCAGGGATGGCGCGAAGTTCGGTACAGGGCAGGTTGAGGGTGTTGTCGCTCCCGAGACCGCGGCCCATGCGGCCGGCACTGCCGCCTTGCTGCCGATGCTGACATTGGGTGTGCCCGGATCGCCCACCGCCGCGGTACTGCTCGGCGGCCTGCTGATCTGGGGCCTGCAGCCCGGCCCGCTGCTCTTTGTCGAGCAAAAGGACTTTGTCTGGGGACTCATCGCCAGCATGTACCTGGGCAACATCGCCGGCCTGATTGTCGTGCTGACCTGCGTGCCGTTTTTCGCCGCCATCCTGCGCATCCCGTTTTCCATCATCGCGCCGGTGATCCTGGTGATCTGCGCCATCGGCGCCTACACCGTGCACGGTTCCATGTTCGATGTCTGGCTGATGATGGGCTTTGGGGTGGTCGGCTATTTGTTCAAGAAGCTCAATTATCCGCTCGCGCCGCTGGTGCTTGCGCTGGTATTGGGCGATCGTGCCGAGGACTCTTTCCGCCAGTCGATGCTGTTGTCGCAGGGCGATGTCGGCATATTCTTCTCCAACGGCCTGGTCGGGGGCATCACCGGCTTTGCCCTGGTGCTGTTGTTCTGGCCGGTGGTGGCGTCGATGATCGCAAAGCTCAAGGCGAGGGCGGCGTAGCGCACGGAGGCGGCCTTTCCCGGGGGGCTCCGGGCGGGGCGCTTACTCGGCCGCGCTGGTTACGCGCTGTTTGAGGCGGGAAAGCGTTTCGGGCGCGAGGTTCAGGTAGGTGGCCAGTTCCTTTTTTGGAATGCGGCCCAGCAGCTCGGGATGCTTGCGCATGAAACGCTGCAAGCGGCCCGGGGCGTCCAGAAGGTGCAGCGTGATGGTGTGCGCCATCACTTCGGACATCAGGCGCATGACTTCATATTCGAAGCGCTGCTTGACGTCGGGGTGGCGGTCGAGAAAATCCACCCACAGCGGCATGGAAATGCTCGCGGCAAGCACCCGGGTCACGGCGACGATGCTGTAGGGAACCGGGGTCTTCAGCCGCCACGCCGCGTAGGAGGTGTCCATGTCCGGTTCGGCGGCAAAACGCAGGATCATTTCCTTGCCGTCGGCATTGCTCACCACGCGCTTGAGGATGCCGTCGAGGATGAAGAACTGCTCCATGCTGGTCGAGCCCTGGTGAACCAGCGGGTCACCCTTCTTGTGTTCGACGATTTCCAGCCGGGGTTCGAGATCCTCGCGCGCGGCGATGCTGATTTCGCGCAGTATGAGGTTGTGCTGCAGCTGCAGCCGTATGGTGTTGCGCTGGGTGTGGGTAGCGATGGCGGACATGGATTTAAAGCTTAAGGCAAACGGGGGATTTAAGCTGGAATTATTGACCTCAGTCAAGGTCGCGGGGAAGGGGGCTGCCTAGACTCTGGTTCGACGCACGCTCGGCGCCGGGGACAGGCTTTTCGCGCCGGATCACAACAAATTCAAGGAGGATCCCATGGGAACTGTTGAACCGCAGGTTGCCGCAGATGTGGTCATGACCGACGGATTTCACCTGGTCATAGATGCCCTCAAGCTCAACGGCATCGACACGATTTTCGGCCTGCCCGGAATCCCGATCACCGATTTTGCCCGCAAGGCGCAGGCCGAAGGCATGCGCGTGATTTCATTCCGCCACGAGCAGAACGCCGGCAACGCCGCGGCCATCGCCGGTTTCATGACGCAAAAGCCCGGCATCTGCCTGACGGTGTCCGCGCCCGGCTTCCTCAACGGCCTGACCGCGCTGACCAACGCCACTACCAATTGCTTCCCGATGATCCTCATCAGCGGCTCGAGCGAGCGCGAAATCGTCGATCTGCAGCAGGGTGATTACGAAGAGATGGACCAACTGGCCATCGCCAAGCCGCTATGCAAGGCGGCTTTTCGCGTGCTGCATGCCGAGGACATCGGCGTGGGCATCGCGCGCGCCATCCGTGCCGCGGTCTCCGGCCGCCCCGGCGGCGTCTACCTCGACCTGCCTGCCAAGCTTTTTGCCCAGAGCATGGGCGCGGAGGCCGGCAGGAAATCGCTGATCAAGGTGGTCGATCCGGCGCCCAAGCAGATTCCGGGCGCCGATGCCGTCAAGCGCGCCATCGACCTCTTGCGTGGCGCGAAAAAACCGCTGATCGTGCTGGGCAAGGGCGCGGCGTATGCGCAGGCCGATGCCGAGATCCGTTCCTTCATCGAGAAGACCGGCATTCCCTACCTGCCCATGTCCATGGCCAAGGGCTTGCTGCCCGATACGCACGAGCAGTCCGCTTCGGCCGCGCGTTCCTATGTGCTGCCCGAGGCGGACGTTGTGATGCTGGTCGGCGCCCGCCTCAACTGGCTGCTGTCGCACGGCAAGGGCAAGACCTGGGGCGGCAAGACCCACAAGGACTGGGGCGGGCAGAAATTCATCCAGATCGACATTTCACCGCAGGAGGCGGACAGCAACGTCGCCATCGATGCGCCGCTGGTCGGTGATGTCGGCTCCTGCGTGTCGGCATTGCTTGCCGGCATTGGCGCAAACTGGGCCAAGCCGCCGGTCGAGTGGACGGGCGCCATCGCCGAGCGCAAGAGCAAGAACATCGCCAAGATGGCCGAAACCCTGGCCAAGAATCCGGTGCCGATGAATTTCCACAGTGCGCTGAACGTGGTGCGCGACATCATCAAGGCCAACCCGGACGCCATCCTGGTCAACGAAGGCGCCAATGCGCTCGATTTCACCCGCAGCATTGTCGACATGTACAAGCCGCGCAAGCGCCTGGATGTCGGCACCTGGGGCATCATGGGCATAGGCATGGGCTTTTCGGTGGCCGCCGCCGTGGTCACCGACCATCCGGTGATCGCGATCGAGGGCGACAGCGCCTTCGGTTTTTCCGGCATGGAAGTGGAGACCATCTGCCGCTACAACCTGCCGGTCTGCGTGGTGATCATGAACAACAACGGTGTTTACGGCGGCACAGACGTGAACCCGACCGGCGGCGCCGATGTCGCGCCGACCGTGTTCGTCAAGGGCGCGCGCTATGACAAGCTGATGGAGGCCTTTGGTGGTGTTGGTGTGAACGCAACCACCCCGGCCGAGTTGCGCAAGGCAATGGAAGAGGCCGTCCGCTCACGCAAACCCACGCTGATCAATGCCGTCATCGACGAAACCGCCGGCACCGAAAGCGGCCGCATCACCAGCCTTAATCCGCAAAGCGCGAAAAAGAAATAAGTAAAACAGCCTGGCGGGGCGGATAGTCGCCCGCCATTCGAGGAACTTTTGGAGGTAAGCATGGAAGCACTCAAGGGAGTCCGGATTCTGGACATGACACACGTGCAGGCGGGGCCGACCTGCTCGCAGCTTCTGGCATGGATGGGCGCCGACGTCATCAAGTTCGAGCCGCCGCAGGGCGACGCGACGCGCGGCCAGCTGCGCGACGTGCCCGGCGCCGACAGCCTTTATTTCACCATGCTCAACTGCAACAAGCGCTCGATCACGGTGAACATGAAAAGCGTCGAGGGCAAGACGGTGTTCGTCGACCTCGTCAAGCAGTGTGACATTGTCATGGAAAACTTCGGCCCTGGCGTGCTTGACCGTTTTGGGTTCACCTGGGAAAAAATCCACGAGATCAACCCGAAGATCGTCATGGGCTCGATCAAGGGTTTTGGCTCGAGCGGCCCCTATGCGGAATTCAAGGCCTACGAGAACGTTGCCCAGGCCATGGGCGGCGCGATGAGCACGACGGGCGTCCCGGACGGTCCTCCCTTCGTGACGGGCGCGCAAATTGGCGACTCGGGGACGGGCCTGCATCTTGCCATCGGTCTGCTTGCCGCCCTGCACCAGGCCAACCGCACCGGCCAGGGGCAGTATGTCGAGGTGGCGATGATGGACGGCGTGATGAACCTTTGCCGCGTTAAGTTCCGCGACCATCAGCGCCTGACCCACGGCGAGCTGTCGGAGTTTTCCGTGCCCACTTACAAGGGCATGGGTGACGTGCCGCGCGGCGGCAATGACTCGGGTGGCGGCCAGCTGGGCAACGCCATTCACTGCAAGCCGCACGGCGCGAACGACTGGCTTTACGTGGTTGTCCAGGAAGCGGTGTGGCTGGCGCTGGCCAAACGCATCGGACCGGACATCGGCATGCCCGATCTTGCCACCGACGCGCACTTTGCCTCCATCGGCGAGAGGCGCAAGAACCAGCAGCTGATGTGGACGCTGATCAACAAGTTCGCGGAGAATTACACCAAGCGCGAGTTCATGGCCATCCTCAACCCGCTGGACGTGCCCTGCGGTCCGATCATGTCGACCTCGGACCTGGCCACCGACGAGCACATTCGCGGCCGCGAGATGTATGTCGAGCTCGATCATCCGCAGCGCGGCAAGTGGTGGAACGTCGGCATGCCGATCAAGCTGTCCGCATCGCCGGCGAAGATCGAGCGCTCGCCCCTGCTTGGGGAGCACACTGACGAGGTATTGAAAACGGTGCTCGGTTACGACGATGCCAAGGTGTCGGCGCTAAAGACCGCCGGCGCGTTCAGCATCCCGCCCAAGAAAGTGGCCTGAGGTCCAGGCTCGCCTACCCGGCCCCGCCTGTAATGTCCGGGGCCAATTGAAATAACGGAGACAGTCATGCGCGTTGCAATCATAGGGCAGCAGGATTTTGGCAAGGCGGTGCTGGAGGCGTTTCTTGCCCGCGGCGACGATGTGGCGGGGGTGTTTTGCGCACCGGAAAAGGAAGGCGCCAAACCCGACCCGCTGAAGGTGCTGGCACTGGAAAAAGGTCTCAAGCTTTTCCAGTTCAAGTCGCTCAAGGACGCGGAGGCGGCGCAAACCATGCGCGGACTCAACGTTGATATCGGCGTCATGGCGTTTGTGCTGCAGTTCGCCCCCCAGGAATTCGTCAGTATTCCCAAGCACGGCACCATCCAGTATCACCCGTCACTGCTGCCCAAGTATCGCGGCCCGAGCTCGATCAACTGGCCGCTCATTCGGGGGGAGACGAAAACCGGGTTGACCATTTTTCGTCCGTCAGACGGTCTCGATGAAGGCGAGATCATCCTGCAAAAAGAAACCCCGGTCAGCGCCGACGACACCCTTGGCACGGTCTACTTCGACCGCTTGTTCCCGATGGGCGTCAAGGCGATGGTCGAAGCGGCCGACCTGGTTGTCGCCGGCAAGCACCGGCAAGTCGTCCAGGACGAGAATGCCGCCTCCTACGAGGGGTGGTGTCGCGCCGCCGAGGCAAAGATCAACTGGGCAAACCATGTCGACTACGTCTATAACCTCATTCGCGGCTGCAATCCGGCGCCCGGGGCATGGACTACGCTGAACGGCAAAAAGGTGCAGATATTCGATGCGCGAAAGCATTCGGTACGCACCTTCGGGGCGGTAAAAGGAAAAATCGGCGAACTATCCGAGATCGGATCAGGCAGTTTTTCCATTACCGCCCAGGGTGGTCGGATCGAGGTGCTCAAGGCGAAGCACGAAGACGGGAAAAAAGTCTCCGCCGCCGACTTCATTGCGCAAAACAACCTGGCAGTCGGGGCGCTCTTCGGTACCTGACCCCGATTAGCCGGTAAAAAAGCCCCTGGCGTCCGCCCGGGGCTTTTTTTGGTTCTCATCGAGTGCAATTTCCAGTCGCCTACCCCGAGGCGCAGGGTGCGCGATTTCCTTGAAAAATTTGACTAATTTCATATCCGACTGTAAGAATGGGCATTATCATGCTGTTTTAACTGTAACTTGCGGTTGTTGCGCTTGCTGTGGGGGTGTCCCGGCAGAGCCCCTTTGCCAAGATGTGGGATTTTTCGGGGCGAGTTAGACGTATTCAGCCCCGTCACAGGCGAGATTGGTTCGCATCGTGGCGCACTCTGTGGCGGGTTCGGATAGCGTACAATGCCCGTTCATTTTTCTTTCGTCGGTAATCGACAAAAAAAACAATAAAAACAACGGGGAGTGGTTCAATGAGTAGGGTGGGTTTCTGGAAAAAAGACTGGTTCCTCGGCGTTGTCGTGGCCGTGGTTCTGTTCTTGGCGGGCGGGTCCCAGCTTATCCAGAGCCTGGAGCGCAGCGCCTATGACTGGGGCGTGCGCGCCTCATCGCGCACGCCAAGCGATCGCGTTGCCGTTATCGCCATTGATGACGCAAGCATCAATAACATCGGCCGTTGGCCTTGGTCGCGCGATGTTCATGCGCAGATGACCGACAAACTGGCGGCAGCCAAAGTCATTGGCAACCTGGTTTTTTTCACCGAGCCGCAACTCGACCCTGGCCTCAATTACGTCAATAAACTGATCGAGGCGTACTCAAAGTTCGCGCCCATGCCCGCAGACCCGGCGGCTCCTGCAGCCGGCGGGGATATCGGCAGCATCGGCGTGCTGCTGCGCGAGGCGGAGGTGGCGTTAAACACCGATCGCCGGCTGGCCGAGAGCTACGGCAAAGCGGCCAACGTTGTGCTGCCCATGCTGTTTGAACTGGGCGAACCCCGCGGCAAGCCGGACAAGCCGCTGCCTGGGTATGTGACCAAGAACAACCTCACGACCATCGACAAGAAGTCGGATGATTTGCCGTTGCCAAGCGCATCGGTGGTGTATCCGATCGAAGCCCTTGGCAAGGCGGCGGCGGGCATCGGCCACCTCAACGCCAACGTCGATGTGGACGGCGGAATCCGCTCCGAGCCTCTGGTGGTTGGGTATTACAACCAGATGTTCCCGTCGCTGTCTGCGCTGATAGCCGCGAAAAGCCTGAATCTTGAAGTCAAGGACATCAAGGTGCGCCTTGGCGAGGGCGTCACACTGCAGAACCTAAAAATCACCACTGATCCGTTCTTGCAGATGTACACCTTCTTTTACAAGGACCGCGACGGCAAGCCGCCGTTCCAGGTTGATTCTTTCTTTGACGTTTACACCGGCAAGATTCCGGTGGAAAAATACCGCGACAAGATTGTCCTGATCGGCCCGACCGCGGCGGGGGTCGGGACGACGTCCGTGACACCGGTGTCACCGGCCATGGCGCCGGTGCTGACGCTCGCGCATTCGGTTTCATCGATCCTGCAGGAACATTTTTTTGTCGTTCCGGCATGGGGATTCTGGGTCGAGAAACTGGTGTTCCTGCTGGTCGCCGCCTACCTTATCGCCCTGCTGCCGCGGTTGAAGGCCGGGATGGGCGCCGGCGTCACCGTCGGCCTCGCGGCGCTCCTCTTGGTCGTGCAGCTGGTGCTCATGACCGGGCAGGGCATCTGGCTCCAGTTCATGCAGGCGTTGACATTGCTGGTGGTCGGCCACGTCCTGCTCATCACCAAGCGCTTCATGATGACCGAGCGTGGCAAGGAAGCGTCAGACGCGTCCTCTGCCACCAACGCGCGCATGCTCGGCCTGGCGTTCCAGGGCCAGGGCCAGCTTGACATGTCATTCGATTATTTTCGCAAAGTGCCGATTGATGACACGCTGATGGATAACCTGTACAACCTGGCGCTCGACTTTGAGCGCAAGCGCCAATTCAACAAGGCCGAGTCGGTGTTTCGATACATGTCCGATTACAACCCAAAATTCCGCGATCTGGAGCAACGTCTTACTCGTGCGAAACAGATGTCCGAGACCGTCATTCTCGGAGGTGGTGGCGGTGGACGCAGTAACGCCAGCATTCTGGGTGAGGGCAGTGGGACGCTTGAAAAGCCAATGCTCGGCCGCTATCAGGTGGAGAAGGAACTTGGCAAGGGTGCCATGGGTGTGGTGTATCTTGGCCGGGACCCGAAGATCGGGCGGGTTGTGGCTATCAAGACCATGGCGCTTTCGCAGGAATTCGAGGCGGATGAACTTGTCGAGGTAAAGGAGCGCTTTTTCCGCGAGGCGGAAACTGCGGGCCGTTTGAATCACCCGCAGATCGTCACCATCTACGATGCCGGCGAGGAGCACGATCTGTGCTACATCGCGATGGAGTTGCTCAAGGGCAAGGATCTCGCGCCTTATACCAAGCCGGATAACCTGTTGCCGTTCGAAAAAGTTGTGTCCATCATGGCACGGGTCGCAGACGCACTCGGCTACGCGCACAAGCTTAACGTGGTCCATCGCGACATCAAACCCGCCAACCTCATGTATGACCTTGAGGGCGACGTGGTGAAGGTTACCGACTTTGGTATTGCACGCATCACCGATTCGTCCAAAACCAAGACGGGCATGGTGCTGGGCACGCCCTCGTACATGTCGCCGGAGCAGCTTTCGGGCAAGAAGGTGGATGGCCGCTCGGATCTGTTTTCGCTGGCCGTGAGCCTGTACCAGATGGCGTGCGGCACCCTGCCGTTTGTCGGTGACTCGATGGCGCAATTGATGTTCAAGATCGCCAACGAATCGACCCCGGACATCCTGCAGTACAACCCCAGCCTCCCTCCCGCTTTTGTGGCCTTCCTTGATAAGGCGATGGCCAAAGACGCCGATGAGCGTTTTCAGGATGGGGATTCGTTTGCGGCGGCACTGCGTGCGACGGTGGGTGGTGGCGCGGTGGCGCAAAAGCCGCAGAGCAGCGATGATTTGGACATCAGTCTTTGAACAGCGCAGGTTTTCACGGGCATGGCGAATAGAGCGTGAGCAAGGTAAACAAAATTGTGCAATTCCCGATCGGGATCGCGACGCGGTGTCCTGTCCGCGGTGCCGCGTGTGGCGACGGCATGTCTTGCCGGGTTGCAGGGGAAAGACCGTGACGATAAACCTGCACTCGGCGCTGGAAATTGCGAGCCATACCGATCCGGGCATGGTCCGCTCGCACAATGAGGACTCTATCGCCTCCGATGCCGACAAGGGGCTTGTCGTGCTGGCCGATGGCATGGGCGGTTATAACGCCGGGGAAGTTGCCAGCGGCATGGCGACGACGGTGATCACGACCGAGTTGCAGCAAATGCTGGAGCGGCAGCCACCTTTTGTGGTGGACCCGCAGAGCGGCGTGACCGCCGCACAAAACATGCTGCGCGAACAGATTGCCAAGGCCAATACGTCGATATACCAGGCTGCGCAAAGCCAGCCGCAGTATGCCGGCATGGGCACTACTCTGGTTGCGGCGATGTTTCACGACAACAAGGTGACCGTCGCGCATATTGGGGATTCGCGGCTCTACCTCCTGAGGGGGGAAGAGTTTACGCAGGTGACAAAGGACCACTCGCTCCTGCAGGAGCAGATCGACAGTGGCCTGATAACGCCGGAGCAGGCGAAGACATCGCATAACAAAAATCTGGTGACGCGCGCGCTTGGCATAGACCCCGCGGTGGAGCCGGAGATACACGATTACGAAACACAGGTCGGCGATATCTACCTGCTGTGCTCTGACGGATTGTGCGACATGGTCAGCGATGAGGACATTGGCATGGCTGTGCAGGCGCTGGGTGCGAACCTTAAGTTGTGCTGCCAGCAATTGGTGCAGATGGCCAATGACAATGGCGGGCGCGACAATATTTCGGTGATCCTGATCAAAGTGGTTCGCGATTATTCCGCGCCACGCGGATTGGTTTCGAAGTTTATTGGCTGGTTCAAATAGTCGGGGAAATTGCTATGGCGAAGCTGATTTTAAGTATGGATGGCCTGGTGCTGAAGGAGATTCAGCTCAGCAAGGAGCGCACCACGATCGGACGCAAGCCGCACAATGACATCCAGATCGACAATCTGGCGGTCAGTGGCGAGCATGCCGTCCTGGTGACGATCCTGGCCGACTCATTCCTTGAAGATCTCGGCAGCACCAACGGCACGATGGTCAACGGGCAGCCGGTGAAAAAGCATTTTATGCAGAATAACGATGTCATCGAGCTTGGCAAGTACAAGCTGAAGTACGTCGCTGACGCCGCGCCGGCCGGGGCGGCAAAGGCCGATTTCGAGAAAACAATGATTTTGCGGCCCGGCGCGATGCGGCCGGCTCCTGCCGCCGCTCCCGCTCCCGCCGCCGCGGCTGCGCCTGCCCCTGCCCCTGCCCCGGCAGCCGCGCCAGCTGGAATGGCGAAGGCCGGAGATACTCAGATCCATGCGGCGCCGAGCGCCGCGCCACCGGCACCGGCACAGAAGAAGGCCATGTTGCAGATACTCTCCGGTGCGAGCGCCGGACGCGAACTGGAATTGACCAAGCCGCTGACCACCCTCGGCAAGCCGGGTGTCCAGGTCGCCGTCTTAACGCGGCGGCCGCAGGGTTATTACGTCACTCATGTCGAGGGTGCAAACCAGCCGATCGTAAACGGACAGACAATTGGTTCGGCACCCCACGCGTTGAAAGACCATGACCTGATCGAGTTGGCCGGCGTCAAAATGGAGTTTTTCTACAAAGCCTGAGCGGTCTGTCTGGAGTGGCAGACAGTTCGGTCAGGAAGCTTCCGGGTTCTTTCCGCCAGACGGAGCCGCGCGATAAGTTGTGCTGAAGTGTCCGGAATTTTCAGGCGTGCGTAAGGCTTTCAGGATATTGCGTACGCAATCGATTGATTTATTGGAGGGCGCTTGAAGCAACACATCGTCCGCATTGCAATCGGGCTGGCAGTATTGTTGGTTTTTGTCGGACATGCCGCCAAGTTCTACCAGATTGGACTCGTAAATCAGCTCGATAGCATTGTCTATGACACGCGCCTGCGCCTTACCATGCCGGGCGGAGTCGATAATCGTATTGTCATTCTCGATATCGATGAAAAAAGTCTCGCCGAAATAGGCCGCTGGCCCTGGGGGCGCGACCGACTATCGGAGTTGATCAAGAAACTTTTCGACAAGTACGGCATTGTGCTGGTCGGATTTGACGTGGTGTTTGCAGAGCCCGACTCAAGCTCCGGGTTGCCGGTGCTGGAAGGACTGGCAAAGAAGGAATTCAAGGACAGCAGCCAGTTCCAGAGCATTCTCGGCCAGTTGCGCCCGATGCTTGATCACGACGGCATGTTCGCGCAGATCATCAAGGGCCGTCCTGTCGTGCTCGGCTATTACTTCAGCAGCGCGGTGGATGCGCGAGTTTCGGGGGCGATTCCCGACCCGGTGATCCCGGCGGGCAGTTTTACCGGAAAAAATATCGCCTTCACCTCGTGGCTGGGTTATGGCGGCAACCTCCCGGAGTTCCAGAAAAGCGCGGCCAGCGGCGGGCACTTTAATCCGCTGGTTGACTTTGACGGGGTGTCGCGCAGGGTGCCGATGCTGGCCGAATACAAAGGGGCGTATTACGAGTCGCTGTCCCTCGCCATGATCAGGACCCTCATCGCCCTTGATACGGGCAAGTTTCCCAACGTTGTTCCAGGCTATCCGCCCGATCGCGTCGTTTCCAAAGGTTATAGCGGGCTGGAATGGCTAGAGGTGGGGCCGTTAAGAATTCCCGTTGACGAGAACGTCAGCGCGCTGATTCCGTACCGGGGCAGGGAGGGGAGTTTCAAATATATTTCGCTCTCCGACGTTTTGTTTGACCGCCTGCCGGTTGAGGCATTGAAAGGAAAAATCGCCTTGGTTGGCACCTCAGCCCCCGGCTTGCTCGACTTGCGTTCCACGCCGGTCGGCAGCGTTTACCCCGGGGTGGAAATACACGCCAACCTTATTGCGGGCATGCTCGATCGCAACATCAAGCAACGACCACCCTACATGCTGGGTGCGGAAGTGATCCTGCTCGCCATCGGCGGCATCCCTCTGTCCTTGCTGATGCCTTTGCTCTCGCCTCTGCGGGCGACACTGGTGTCTCTGCTGTCCATTCTGCTGATCACCGGCCTTAATATCGTGGTCTGGTCCGGCGGGGGTATGGTGCTCCCGCTTGCCTCCAGCCTGCTGCTAATAGCCGGGCTTTTTGTGCTCAACATGGCTTATGGCTACTTTGTTGAATCACGATCCAAGCGGCAATTCACTGAGTTGTTCGGGCAATATGTTCCGCCGGAACTTGTCGACAAGATGGCGGAAGACCCGGAAAAGTACAGCATGGAGGGCAAGCGCGAAGACCTGACCGTGCTGTTTTCCGACGTGCGCGGATTCACCACCATTTCAGAGAGCCTGGATCCGCAGCAACTTTCGGCCTATATCAATGCTTACCTCACCACAATGAGCCTGGTCATCCGCAATAACCGCGGAACCCTGGACAAGTACATCGGCGACGCCATCATGGCCTTCTGGGGCGCTCCGGTGACCGATCCGATACATCAGCGCAACGGCGTCATTACCGCCATGCAAATGCAGGAGCAGGCGCTTGTCCTGAATGAGGATTTCCGCAAACGTGGCTGGCCGGAGTTCAAGATCGGGGTTGGCTTGAACAGTGGCGTTATGAGCGTTGGCGACATGGGGTCCAAAATCCGCAAGGCCTATACCGTGATGGGTGATCCGGTGAACCTGAGCTCCCGTCTGGAAGGGATTACAAAGCAGTACGGGGTCGGGATACTTGTTGGCGAAACGACAAAAAAAGCCGTGCCCGACGTGGTGTTTCGTGAAGTCGACCGCGTGCGCGTTAAGGGCAAGGACGAACCGGTTGCGATATTCGAGCCGATTGGAATTGAAGGCCAGGTCGACAAGAACCGGCTGGACGAGATAAAACTCTGGCACCAGGCGTTAAAGGCCTACCGTGCCCAGGACTGGGATCAGTCGGAGCTACAGTTGTTCAATTTGCACAACATGAATCCCACTTGCGGACTTTACAAGATATTCACCGAGAAGATCGCCGAATATCGCGCCAATCCCCCCGGCACGGACTGGGATGGTGTGACGAAGTTCGAGACCAAGTAGGGCGCAGGTGAGACTCCGCATACTAGGCTGTAGCGGCGGCATTGGCGGGCGGCACTTGCGCACGACTTCCATGCTGCTTGACCATGACATCCTGATCGACGCCGGCACGGGTGTTTCCGACTTGTCGCTCACCGAACTGTCATTAATTGACCACATATTTGTGACGCATTCGCATCTTGATCATGTTTCAAGCATTGCATTTATGGTCGATACCGTTGGCGGAATGCGCGCGAATCCGGTGACGGTGTATGCGCAACCGGCGACCATCGAGATTCTGCGCAACCATATTTTTAACTGGAGTATCTGGCCTGATTTCACCCAGATTCCGACTGCCGCCAAGCCGTTCATGCGCTACGAGCCGATACAAGTGGGACAGGAAGTGGAAATCAAGGGGCGGAAGATAACCGCCTTGCCGGCGATTCATAGTGTTCCCGCCGTGGGATTTCAACTGGATTCCGGTAGGTCAAGCCTGGTATTTTCCGGGGATACCACCACAAACGATGCCCTGTGGAAGGTGGTTAACAAAATAGACAACCTTAAGTATCTAATTATTGAGACGGCTTTCTGCAACCGAGAAAAGGATCTCGCCGTCTTGTCCAAGCATCTTTCCCCAAGCATGCTTGCCGATGAACTGGCCAAGCTGGAGAGAAGCGCGGAGATATTCATCACGCACCTCAAGCCCGGCGAGATCGAGCTGACGATGCAGGAGGTTGAGGAGTGTGCGGGCCAATACAAGCCGCGAATGTTGCAGAATAACCAGGTTTTCGAACTCTAAGCCATGGCGAGCGGCGTCGACGTTGGAATTCTGCGGACGCTGTCTCCGCTTTCGTCGCTGTCGGATTTGCGGCTGCAGGAACTGGCGGCGCTTTGCTATTTTGAACGCGTATCGAAGAACGTCAACCCGTTCCGGATGCGGGGTATCGCCGGCCAATCGGTTTTCCTGGTTCGCGGGGAACTTGAGCTTGCCGCAGGTGACGCGGCCGCGCGAAAAGTCATCGCGGGCGGGACTGAAGAGGCGCGCTATGCCCTTGGCAAGCGCGGGCCAGAATTTGGTTCTGCAAATGCCATCACGGACGTCGAACTGATCCGGATTGATGACGATCTGCTCGATATCATGGTTACTTGGGATCAACTGGCCGAGGGCGGCCAGCCGGCGCGCTGCGAAAAGGATGAGCACACACCGCCGTCGATAGCCAACTGGAGCATTCTCTCGGGCATGTTCTCAGTCAATAACCTCAAGTTCGGCGCCTTCTCGCAATTGCCTGCGGCGCACATTGATGCTTTGCTGCAACGATTCGAACGTCTTGAGGCCAGCCGGGGTCAGGTAATCATCCGCGAAGGGGCGGAGGGGGATTACTATTATGTGATCGAGTCCGGGAAATGCCAGGTTGAGCGCACCATCGGCGGTGTTGCAATGACCCTGGCCGAGATCAAGAGTGGTGATGCTTTTGGGGAGGAGGCGCTGGTGTCGGATGCCAAACGCAATGCCACAGTAAGCATGAAAACCGACGGCGTATTGCTGCGTCTGGACAAACAGGATTTCATGAGCCTGCTGAAGGAGCCATTGTTGCAACGGATTTCAATGGAAGAAGGGGGCGAAAAAGTGCTCAGTGGGGCGCAGTGGGTGGACGTGCGCTATCCTTCCGAGTACCAGTACGACAGGTTGCCGGGCGCGATCAATATCCCGCTGGCTGAAATCCGCAATGCCTTTGGCGTATTGGACAAGGGCAGGGAGTATCTGCTGTACTGCCAGAGCGAGCGCCGGAGTTCGGCGGCGGCTTTTTTGCTGGCGCAGCGGGGTTATCGTGCCCATCTGTTATCCGGAGGACTTTGGGGCGGGAGGAAGTGATGATTTGCACGTTATCGAAGTTTCTGGCGGGCGTATTTTCCGGACTGCGGTTGAACTCTTCGGACATAAACGCTAGGATTTGCCGGTTCGCTTCTGTCGTGTCCGGAGCTGGTGAAATGCGATGGTAGGCAATCAAAGGAATCACCTTGCAATATTTGCATGCGGCCTGCGTGATGCCGGCATTGCAGCTTGCACCCGGGCAGACATGCCCACGACTTTGTTGAGAGATTCCAGACTATGAGCGCGGTTCTCAATACCCCCCCGAGCGCCACCCCGGCGGACGTCAACAGCAGGCTCGCATTCCAGAAAAACCTGCAGACGGTTACGAACAAGATTCACGCCACAAATAACATTGACGAAATCATGCTTGAGGTTTCGTCCGACATCTGCAATCTGTTCAACGCCGACCGTCTGACGATCTATACCCTTGGCGAAGACAAAAACACGATCATCTCCAAGGTGAAGACCGGCCTTAATTCTTTCAAGGACCTGAAACTTCCGCTTGCCGAGCACTCGATCGCGGGTTATGTCGGCCTGTCAAAGAAGATGCTCAATCTCCGGGATGTATACGACGAAACGGAGCTGCATTCCCACAATCCCAATCTGCGCTTTTTGCAGGAGGTGGACAAGCGGACCGGCTACCGTACCAAGCAAATGTTGGTTTCGCCGGTTGTCGACGCATCCAACGGCGAGTTGATCGGTGTTGTCCAGATCATCAACAGCAAGGCCGGGTTGCCCTTTGGGCCGATGACCGAAGAGGGCGTGAACGAGCTTACGCAAACACTCGCCATCGCGTTCAAGCAGCGCCAGAAGCCGCAGGTGCTCAAGACAAAATACGACTTCCTCGTCTCTGACGCGGTCATCTCGTCGGCCGAATTCGAGCTTGCCGCGCGATCCGCGCGGAAAAAGGCGATCGATGTCGAGGCTGTCCTGACAGAGGAGTTCCAGGTAAAGCTGCCCGCGATAGGCGCGGCGCTTGCCAAGTTTTTTGCGGTTCCGTACGAACCCCTGAAGGCCGATCGTATCAAGCCGATGGACCTTCTGAAGAACCTCAAGCGCGAATATGTCGAGGCAAACCAATGGGTGCCGATTGAGGACAGCAAGGAGGGGCTCATTGTCCTTTGCCTGGATCCGGAGCGCGTAAAGAGCTCGCGAATTGTGCAGAACGTGTTTCCAAAGGCGAAGCTGGTCTACCGGGTTACCACGCAAAAGGAATTCCGGGAAACGCTGAACCTCTTCTACGGCGCCGAGGAGATCGATTCGGGTGACATCGGCGACATGCTCTCCGGCCTGGATGACGACGAGGGTGCGGAGGCCGAGGGTGGCGATGACGTATCGGCGGCGGCTGACAATGAGCTGGTGAAGTTGGTCAACAAGATCATTATTGATGCATACAACCAGGGTGCCTCTGACATACATATCGAGCCTTATCCGGGCAAGGCCAAGACCGAGATACGCTTTCGCAAGGACGGGTCACTCGCCCCTTACATCGAGATACCGGCGTCCTACCGGAACGCGCTTGTCGCGCGCCTGAAAATCATGTGCGACCTGGATATATCCGAGAAAAGGAAACCGCAGGACGGGAAAATAAAGTTCAAGAAATTCGGTCCCCTGGACATCGAGTTGCGTGTCGCGACGATACCCTCAACCGGCGGGGTCGAGGATATCGTCATGCGTATCCTTGCCGCGGGTGAACCCATTCCCCTGTCAAAGCTGGGCCTGACCACCAAAAACAAGGAGGGCCTGGAAAAAGCGGTGTCCAAGCCCTATGGCCTGTTCTTTGTTTGCGGGCCGACCGGGTCGGGCAAGACCACGACGCTGCACTCGGTGCTCGGTTTCCTGAATACGCCGGACACCAAGATATGGACCGCCGAAGACCCGGTCGAGATCACGCAGAAAGGGCTGCGACAGGTTCAGGTTAACAAGAAGGTCATGGACTTCCCGATGGTGATGAAAGCCTTTTTGCGAGCGGATCCGGACATCATCATGGTTGGCGAGATGCGCGATGCGGAAACAACCCACATCGGCATCGAGGCGTCGCTGACAGGTCACCTTGTGTTTGCCACTTTGCACACCAACTCGGCCCCGGAGGCGATCATCCGACTGCTGGACATGGGTATGGACCCATTCAACTTCTCGGACGCCCTGCTGGGCATTCTTGCGCAGCGGCTTGCCAAGCGCCTGTGCGGGAAATGCAAGGAGCCGTACACGCCGCCTCCGGATGAAATAAAGCAATTCATGCACGAATTTACGTCCGACCTCAGGCAAACGGAGCCGTGGAAAAAAGATGCCGCCGGCGAGGCAAAGAAACTCTATGACTACTGGCTCAAGGAATACGGCAAGGATGGCAAGTTGGAGTTTCATCGCGCCAAAGGCTGCGATGCCTGCGGCGGAACCGGTTACAAGGGGCGTTGTGGCCTGCATGAGCTGATGATCGCCAGCGATCCGGTCAAGAAGCTGGTCCAGGAGAGGGCGCGGGTCTCGGATATTTTTGTCAAATGCGTTGATGAAGGCATGTCCACGCTGAAAATGGACGGCATGGAAAAGGTAATGATGGGCCTCACCGACATGAAGCAGGTGCGTGCGGTCGCCATCAAGTGAGCGACCGCGTCGACGGCCAATTGCGTCCGGGCATGCCAGTCCTAAACCAGTCAAATTACGGGAGGGGGCGTGGAAACCGTTGAGCATTTATTTCGGCGCCTGGAACAGCTCAACGAAATTGGCGCCGCGCTTTCGAAAGAGACGGATCTTGATGCGCTGCTCGAGCAGATTCTCGTGGCCGCGCAGACAATTACCCGGGCTGACGGCGGCACCCTCTACCTCCTCGAGGGGGGCGATCGCCTTAGATTTGCAATCATTCGCAACAGCACACTGGGCATTGCGATGGGAGGCGTCAACGGAACGGAAATTTCCTTCTACCCCATTCACCTCACCAACCGCGAAGGGCAGCCAAATAACTCCATGGTTGCGGCTTACGCCGCTTTGCACGGGAAAACGGTGAATATTGCCGACGCCTATGTCGAGAAGGGCTTCGATTTCTCCGGCACGCGCAACGTCGACCAGAAGACCGGATACCGGTCCCAATCCTTCCTGACAGTGCCGATGAAGGATCACCAGGGGGAGATCATCGGTGTCCTGCAGCTCATCAATTGCAAAGACGAGGCTGACGGCGCGATCGTGCCGTTTTCCTTCTCCGACCAGCGCCTGGCCGAGTCTTTGGCCTCCCAGGCTGCGATCGCTATCACCAATCGCCAGCTTATTCTGCAGTTGCAGGAGTTGTTCGAGTCCTTCATCGGCATGATCAACAGCGCAATCGATGAAAAATCGCCCTACACGGGTGGTCATTGCCAGCGGGTTCCCGAACTCACCATGATGCTGGCCGAGGCCGTGAATGGCACGGGGAAGGGAGACCTGTCCGGATTCCGGATGGATGATGGTGACCGCTACGAGCTGAAAATGGCCGGCTTGCTGCACGATTGCGGGAAAATAACCACGCCGGTCCACGTGGTCGACAAATCAACCAAGCTGGAGACGATCTTCGACCGTATAAACCTGGTCGATACGCGCTTTGAGGTGCTCAAGCGCGACGCTGAAATTGCGGCGCTCAGGAGGCGGGAGGAAATTGCGCTGCGATCGGGCGGCAATGAACTGGCGCATCGGGAAGCTGTCCACCGCATTGACCACGATCTGCAGGCCCGGCTGCGGCAACTGGACTCGGACAGGGCGTTCCTGCGCAAATGCAACGTCGGTGGCGAGTTCATGCCCGAGGCGGATCAGGAGAAGGTAAGACGCATAGCGGTCGAGTATAAATGGACGGACGTGTCCGGTGCGACGGCAAATTTTCTTACTGAAGACGAACTTTTAAACCTGAATATTGCGCGCGGAACCTTGACCAACGCAGAACGGGAAATCATCAACCACCATATTGTTGCTACGATCAATATGTTGGAAGCACTGCCTTGGCCAAAGCACCTCAAGAATGTGCCGGAGTACGCCGGCGGACATCATGAGCGCATGGATGGAAAAGGCTACCCGCGCGGACTGCTGCGAGAGCAGATGTCGGTGCAGGCCCGGGTAATGGGTATTGCCGATATTTTTGAGGCACTCACCGCACGCGACCGCCCCTACAAAAAAGGCAAGACCCTGACCGAGGCGCTGACCATACTTGGGAAGTTCAGGCAAAACGGGCACATTGATCCGGAGCTGTTCGATGTATTTGTCCGCGAAAAAGTGTACCTGCGTTATGCGACGCAATTTCTCGAGGTCGAACAAATTGACAAGGTAGACGAGAGCAGGATCCCCGGTTATACCCCATGATGGCGTGGTGCAATCGCGCCGTGCTTGATGCCTCTGGGAAGCGCAAGCGCGATGCCCGGTCACTGTTGTTGCGGCGGGGTTTGCATTTTCATGCCCCGGAAGGGGGCGTTGGCGCGGCAGCCTAGCTTGAGGCGCGGGTCACGTAGACAACCAGACCTTCGGTGGCGACTTCAACAAACTTTTCGTCGTAGCCCAATTCCTTGAGTTCCCAGCGAAACTCATTTCCGAGTTTCGCCTTTCTGTACCATCCCAGCTTGTTTTCCCGCTGAAATGCCGCCGCCTTGGCGAAAGTTTCTTCAAGGATGTCGGTCAGGCGCTTTTGCGAAACCATCTGCTGCGGATTGTTCGCTATCGCGGGGGGGTAGCGCTTGGCGATATCCTGCGCGAGGCTTTTCGCGAACTCATCAATCGTGCTGGGCGAAAAAAGCTTGAAGGCCACGCGAACTCCCCTTGCTGCTTTTTATGATTTAATAAGTATACCAGTTTGGCAGCGCAACACCCGTGACTTACGGCATGCCACATGCCAAATACAGCCCTGTTATCGCTTGATTGTATTGCCTCTGGCAGCGATGCTGTCAATGGTGACTCGGGCGGGAAGCCGGCAGTTGTTTGCGGTCGTAAAACGGCATATTTTTCAGGGTAACAGGATGATCAGGGTCTTCATCGGATATGACGCGCGCGAGGACGTGGCCTTCAGCGTGCTGGAGCACAGCATCCGGGCACGTGCGAGCGAGCCGGTCAGCGTTACGGGACTCGTTCTTTCCCAACTCAAGCCGTTTTTTTCACGAGATGTCCATCCGCTGCAGTCCACGGAGTTTTCCTTTTCTCGCTTTCTCGTTCCGCACTTGTCGGATTTCGAGGGATGGAGCCTCTTCACCGACTGCGATATGCTGGTGCTGGACGATATCGCCCGGCTCTGGGCGTTGCGCGATGACAGGTTTGCCGTAATGGTGGTCAAGCACGACCACCGCCCGAGGGAGAGCGTGAAGTTCCTTGGTGCACCGCAGACGGCATACGACAAGAAGAATTGGTCAAGCGTGATGCTTTTTAATAATGCGCGTTGCCGTTCGCTGAGCACGCAGTACGTTAGTGCCGCCAGCGGCCTTGATTTGCACCAGTTCAAGTGGCTGGGTGATGACGCGTTGATCGGCAGCCTTCCTCATCGCTGGAATCATCTCGTTGGATACGACGAGCCGAGCGATGATGTTTCGCTTGTCCACTACACCATCGGCGGACCGTATTTTCAGGAATACGCCGATTGTGAGCACGCAGCGGCGTGGTTCGCCGAACGCGAGGCGATGCTTTACGCCGTCGCGCGAAAGTAGCGGGGGAATCCATGCTGCGCAGGCTCTGGCGGGGGTGGCGAGGTCAGGCGCCAACCGATCCCGAGGCCGATTTTCGTCGCGCCATGGGGCACTTCGAGTGCGGGCAATTCGATTTGGCTATTGTGCTGCTCGAGCCACTGGCGGAGCGATTGCCAGTATTTCCGGAGGCGTGCAATTTGCTCGGTTTGCTGATCGCGCGCGAACAGGCGCGTTTCGAAGAGGGCGCCATGCTGGTCAGGCGCGCCATCGCGGCCAAGCCGGCGCTGCGCGAGGCGCGGGCAAATCTTGGCTGGATACTCACCGAACTTGGAGAATTCAACGAAGGCATGCAATGCCTCGATGATTTGCTGCAAGAGTCTCCCGACGACCATGAGGTGCGCCTCATGCGCGCAACCGCAAACCTCAAGCGCGGAGTTTTCAGGAAAGGTTGGCGTGACTATGAGGCGCGCCACCATAGTCCGACGGCCATTGCCAATCCATATCCCTACCCGCTGTGGGACGGCAGGCCCGCACCCCAAAGTACGCTTTTGGTTGTCGCAGAGCAGGGCGTGGGCGATCAAATCATGTTTGCGTCATGCCTGGGCGAGGCGCGTAAGCGCGTGGGCGGTATGCTGGTCGAATGCCACCCTCATCTCGTACCGCTGCTCCGACGCGCTTTCCCGGGCGACCGAATCGGTGCGCGACCCGAGGGGCGGGGGATTCCGGGCTGGGGCGACGAAGGCAAAATCGACCTGCAAATAGCGATCGGCAGCCTGCCGCAAATTTTTCGCAATGACTGGGAAGAGTATCCCCGTCACGCAGGCTATATTGCTGCCGACCCGGAGCGGGTGCTTTACTGGCACGGGCGTCTTCGCGAACTGGGTCCCGGGCTGAAAGTGGGACTGTCCTGGCGGGGAGGGACGGTTGGAACACGACGGTCGCTGCGCTCTATTGAGCCGGGGACCCTGGCGCCATTGTTGCGCCAGCCGGTCCACTTTATCAACCTCCAGTACGGGTCGTCGGAGCCAGACATCAGCGCGTTTGGCGCAATAAAAGACGCGAAATTTGTTCACTGGCCTGATGCGCTGGGTAGTTTTGATGAAACGGCGGCTTTGGTGGTTGCGCTCGACCTGGTCATAAGTGTGTGTACTGCAATCATTCACCTTGCCGGGGCTTTGGGGCGCCCGGTTTGGATCCTTACCCCGGCGACGCCTGAATGGCGTTATCTCAGCACTGGAACCGTATTGCCGTGGTACCCCTCGGCACGTCTTTTCCGGCAAAAACGGGCTTTCGAATGGGATGAGGTAGTCGAGCGCGCGGCGCTTGCACTGACCGAACATCGCTTGCACATGAGCCCTAAATGACACATCACGCCGCCATCGCATAGCTCCTCTGCAAAGGGGTTTTGTTTTTGCTGCGCCCCTCATGTTCGTGCGTGATTGGTTGGAAAGTGACGTTTTTTGCCGGTTTTTACCAGGGGTTTTGTGAGACTGAGGATTTTTTTTATAACCAATTGATATTGCAAAGTATTAATTCATCCTTTGGGGTGGTCGATGAGGCATGGTCCTTGCTGCTTATTTGCTACGGCGCTCGACTGGGCCGCACGAAGTATCCAACCAGGAGTTCCCATGAAAGCAATGCAAAAAGGCTTTACGCTGATCGAATTGATGATCGTGGTCGCGATTATCGGTATTCTTGCCGCCGTCGCGCTTCCGGCATATCAGGACTACACCATTCGCGCCAAGGTGTCGGAACTGTTGTTGTCAGCCAGTTCGCAGCGCACAACGTTGTCGGAGAAGTACCAGACGGACCCGTCGAACATCACCGGTTTTGGCTCGGGCGCGACGATCGCGGTCGTTGGCAAAATCGCAACCGGCCTGGTGGATCTGGCCGGCACCATCGTGGTTACGGGTGTCGCCGCCAGCACCAGCACCGGCGCTGCGGTAACGGTGACGATGACGGCTTCGCCCAATACGGCCACCGGGACCATGACTTGGTCTTGTGTAGGCGCGCCGGGCAAATACCTGCCGGCAACCTGCCGCTAAGTTTTTCTGCGGTACCGGTCGGCGCGCCCGGGTCAATCCGGGCCCTGACCCTAAAAGCCCCTCTACGGAGGGGCTTTGTTTTTGCTGCGCCCCTCATGTTCGTGCGTGATTGGTTGGAAAGTGACGTTTTTTGCCGGTTTTTACCAGGGGTTTTGTGAGACTGAGGATTGTTTTTATAACCAATTGATATTGCAAAGTATTAATTCATCCTTTGGGGTGGTCGATAGGGCATGGTCCTTGCTGCTCATACGCTACGGCGCTCGGCTTGGCCGCACGAAGTATCCAACCAGGAGTTCCCATGAAAACAATGCAAAAAGGCTTTACGCTGATCGAACTGATGATCGTGGTCGCGATTATCGGCATTCTTGCCGCCGTCGCGCTTCCGGCTTATCAGGACTACACCATTCGCGCCAAGGTGTCGGAACTGTTGTTGTCGGCCAGTTCGCAGCGCACGACGCTGTCGGAGAAGTACCAGACGGATCCGTCCGACACCACCGGTTTTGGCGCGGGCGCGACGATCGCGGTCGTTGGCAAAATTGCAACCGGTCTGGTGGATGCCGCCGGCACCATCGTGGTTACGGGCGTTGCAGCCAGCACCAGCACCGGCGCTGCGGTAACGGTTACGATGACGGCATCGCCCAATTCGGCCACCGGCACCATGACCTGGTCTTGCGTTGGCTCGCCGGGCAAGTACCTGCCGGCAACCTGCCGCTAAGTTTTTCTGCGGTGCCGGTCGGAGCGCCCGGGTCAATCCGGGCCCTGGCCTGAAAAGCCCCTCTGCGGAGGGGCTTTTTTATTCTCTCGCTGACGGCGACAATGCTGCATGCTCGCTAAGTTGATAAAACAGGTCGCAGGCCGGTGGATCCGGGCAGAGGACCATCTGCTCGCCACCGTCCCCTCGTTGGTGGCTGAGGGCCGCAGTACGGAGGCTGAACGGCTATTGCGGGCCCGTCTGGCGCGCAAACCGGCGGACGCCAACGCCCTCAATTACCTGGGGCTGATCTGCCACCAGCGCGGTGAGCATGCCGAGGCGGTAAGGCTGATGTCAATGGCGGTGGCAACCGCCCCTGACACCGGTTTCTTTCACGCCAATCTGGGCGAGGCCTTCCGCGCTAGCGGGGATTTGCAACAGGCCGAATGCCATGCCCGCGAGGCGGTAAGTCTGGTGCCAGACCGGGCCGAGTTTGCCCATAACCTCGGGAACATCCTGTTTCAGCGTGGAGTCTACGCAGAAGCGCTCCAATGGGCCCGGCAGGCGCTATCGGACAGGCCGGACTGGATTGATGTACTGAAACTGACTGGCAAGCTTGAGTTCGAGCTCGGCCATCTGGCCGAGGCCTTGTCGTGTTACGAACGGGGGCTGGCCTTGCGACCGGACGACCCGGAAATGGTGCTTGCGCTGGAGCGCGTGCGCACCTGGGCGTGTGACTGGCATCACGACCTGGGCGCGCTGTCGCGAGTCCTTGGCCGCTGGGCAAGTGCGCCGCTGGCCCCTGAGTTTGCCGGGCTGCACCCCTTTGTGGCGTACCAGTTTGCACTGCCCCAGGCTCTCCGGAGTGCGGTAACCGACGCCCATGCTGCACGCGTACAGGCCGGGCTGGGGGCTGCGCGCCCCCGCTTTGATTTCTCGTCGCGCAAGCCCGGCGGTCGGATTCGCCTCGGCTATGTTTCCGCTGATTACCACGGCCATCCGACCATGCACCTGATGAACGGCCTGTTCGGGCTGCACGACCGCGCGCGATTCGAGGTCAGCGCTTATTCCATCGGCATTGACGACGGCAGCGACTATCGCCGGCGGGTGGTGGCCGAAGCGGATTATTTTCACGACATTCGCAACGAAAGTGCGGCCGGCTCGGCGCAGCGGATCTTTGACGACGGCATAGACATCCTGGTTGATCTGAAGGGCTTCACCTATGAGGCGAGGCCGGAGGTTTTCGCGCTTCGACCGGCGCCCTTGCGCGTCGCCTGGCTTGGCTATCCGGGCTCCACAGGAAAGGGAATCAACGATTACGCGATTGTCGACACAGTCGTCGCGCCGCCCGGGCATGTGGCGCAATTCGGCGAGCAGCTTGTCCGCATGCCCGATTCATACCAGATCAATGATAATCATCAGGTGATAGCCGATGCGCCGCCATCAAGGCGTGAATTGGGCTTGCCGGAGCATGGTTTTGTATTTGCCTGCTTCAACCATGTTTACAAAATAGATGCGGTGATGTTCGATTGCTGGATGCGCATTCTCGCCAGGGTGGAGGGCAGCGTGCTGTGGCTGTACCAGAGCAATACCCTGGCGCGGGACAATCTCGGGCGCGAAGCGGCGGCCCGCGGCATCGATCCAAAACGCCTCATTTTCGCTGGAACCCTGCCCAAGCCTGCCCATCTGGCGCGCCTGTCGCGCGCTGATTTGTTTCTCGACACCTTGCTGGTGAACGCGCATACCGGTGCGAGTGACGCGTTATGGGCGGGGGTTCCGCTGATAAGCTGCCCGCAAGAGAGTTTCCCTTCGCGCGTGGGTGCCAGCCTGCTTTGTGCTGCCGGGCTGCCGCAACTGGTTTGCGCCAGTATGGGGCAGTACGAGGAGACCGCAGTACGGCTGGCCCGCGTGCCCGAAGAACTTGGCGCGTTGCGCCGGCATTTATCCGGCCAGCACGAAAAACTGCCCTTGTTTGATACCCTGCGATTCGTGCGCAACCTGGAACGGGCCTACGAAGTGATGTGGCGTCACCATCTGGCCGGCCGGCCACCGCTGGCTTTTACCGTCGGCGAGCCGCAGTGAAACTGCTGGGTGCATTGCTGCAGCATCTGAAGCGGTCGCCCGCTGTGCTGTCGCCGGCGCTTGATCTTGGGAAAGTGCTGAGCGATGGCATGGCCGCGTTCATGGCGGGGGACCTGAAGAGCGCCGCGCGGGCGGGCGAACTCGCGCTGGGCAGCGCGCCGCACGACCCGGACGCGCTGTATCTGGCCGGCGTGGTGAGCTATGCACGCGGTGACTGGGACATCGCCATTGCCTATCTTGAGCAAGCCATAGAAAAAGGCGGTGCGAAACCGGCCTACCTCAAGGACTATGGCGGTTTTCTGGCCAGTGTCGGCCGCCATCGCGAGGCTCTGTCCGTCCTGCAGCGCGCGCTGGCACTCGATCCGGACTCGGCGCGGGTGCATTCCAATCTTTTGTTTGTCATCGGCTGTTGCGACCATGTGTCTTCGGACGAGGTCTGTGCCGCACATTGCTTTTTTGGGCAGAGGGTGGCCGATGCGTTGATGCCCGAAACCGTTCTGTATGCAAATAGCCGCGATCCTGACCGGCCGCTGACCATCGGTTATGTATCGGCCGACTTGCGCGAACATGCCGTGCGTTACTTTATCGAGCCCGTCCTGGCGGGGCATGACCGCGCGCGCCATCGCATCGTCTGCTACAGCAGTGCGCCCGTCGCGGATGAGACCACCGGACGTTTGCGGGCCATGACGGACCTTTGGCGCGATATCGCCGGCATGTCGGACACCGATGCGGCGGCGATGATGCGCGCCGATGGCATCGACATCCTGGTCGACCTTTCGGGACACACCCGTGGCAACCGCCTGCTTGCCCTGGCGCGCAAGCCCGCACCGGTGCAGGTGACCTGGTTCGGCGCGGTGCAGACCACCGGCATGAAAGCCATTGACTGGCGTCTTACCGATGAGCATATCGATCCGCCGGGGCTGACCGAGCGCCTCAGTTGCGAACGGCTGATGAGACTGGCGCATTCCTACGCCTGTTTCCGACCGCATCCGGACAGCCCTGCCGTGGGTCCGTTGCCGGCGCTTGCCGGCGGGATCGACTGCGGAATCACCTTTGCCTCGGTCAACAGCGGCCACAAGATCAACGACGCGGTCGTGGCATTGTGGGCGCGCCTGATCAGCTCTGTGCCGCGCTCGCGATTGCTGGTGGTGATAGAGCATGGCGAACTGCCGGATATCCAGAGGATGGTGGCGGCGCGCTTTGCGGCATCCGGTCTTGATCCATCGCGTCTTGAGATCGCCGGGCGACGGCCGATGGCGGGTTTCCTGCAGTTGCTCCATTCTGTGGATGTATTGCTCGACCCGTTTCCACAAAATGGCGGCATTACCAGCCTGCACGCGCTATGGATGGGCGTGCCGGTCATTTCCCTGGCCGGCGCCGCCCCGATCGGGCGTATCGGGGTGTCCCTGTTGTCACAGCTCGGGCTGGAATCGTTCGTTGCCCGCGACCATGACGGTTATGTTGAGATTGCGCGCCGCTGCGCCACGGATCTTGCCGGCCTGACGGACCTTCGCGCCGGCCTGCGCGAGCGAATGCGCGCATCAACCCTGATGGACGAAAAAGGTTTTATGCGCGACCTGGAGTCGGCATACCGGGACATGTGGCGCGAGTGGTGCAATGCTCGCTAAGCTGTTTTCGCGATTCTGGCGCGACGGTGATGCGCATTCACGTTTGGCGCAGCAATGGGTCGGGCGCGGCCTTGATGCGCTTGCTGCCGGCGACCCGGGTGCGGCGCGCGCGGCATTTGAGTCTGCGCTGGCCGTTGACGATGGCCATCTTGCCGCGACAGTCAACCTGGGTCATGTGCTGCGCGAGCACTTCGGCGACTATGTGCTTGCCGCAACGCATTATCGCGCGGCCTTGCAGCGCGACCCGAATCTGCACAACGTGCGCGTCCAACTCGGCTCGTGCCTATACGAAATGGGTGATGCGGCGGCGGCTTTGCGGTGCTTTAACGAGGTTCTTGATCGCGAACCAGATCATCTTGACGCAGGACAGCACGCCCTGTTTGCCATGAATGTCCTTGCGGATATCACACCGGACGCCTTGTTTCTTGCTCATCGACAATGGGCGCGGCGTCATGCTGACAACATCCCCCGGTTGCCCGCGCAGCCGCGGCACGCCGCGGGACCGATCCGGCTGGCCTACCTGTCCGGCGATTTTCGTGATCACGCCACGCTCGCCTTTCTTGAGCCCCTGCTTGAGCATCACGACCGGGAACGGTTCGATGTCTCCTGTTATTCCAGTACCCCGGTCCATGACGAGGGTACGCGCCGCCTGCAGGCGCTTGCCGCGCACTGGCACAATGTACATGGGGTGGATGATGCGTCCGTGGCGCGTCGCATTCACGGCGACGGCGTTGATGTTCTTGTCGATCTTTCCGGTCATACCCGTGACAATCGGCTGTTGGTAATCGCACGCAAGCCGGCACCGCTCCAGGTGAGCTGGCTGGGCTATCTCAAGACGACCGGCCTGGCGGCGATGGACTATCGTTTCAGCGACACGATGGCCGACCCGGTCGGGCTCAGCGACGCGGTGCATAGTGAGCGCGTGCTGCGCCTGCCCTCGGCCTTGTGGACCTTCAGTCCGCCGCGGGATGTGCCGGCGCCGGGGCCGCGGAAGCCGGATGCGCCGGTCACTTTTGGATCATTCAATCACCCGGCAAAATTAAACGACTCCGTACTCCGTCTGTGGGCGGAATTGCTGTTGCGCGTGCCGGCAAGCAAGCTGGTTGTGGCCGGGCTCGCCGCCGGGGAGGGTCGCGAGAGAGTAGTCGTGTCGATGCGCGGTGCCGGAGTGGATCCGGCACGCCTGGAATTCCAACCGCGGCTGCCAAGCGGCCGGTTTCGCGACCTGATCGCACGCACCGATGTCGCGCTCGACCCTTTCCCGTATAACGGCGGTGCGACCACATGTGAATGCTTGTGGATGGGGGTGCCGGTCATCACGCTGGCCGGGCACCATGGTTTTGCCCGTTCCGGCGCTAGCCTGCTGGCCTGCTCGGGCTTTGGCGAATGGATTGCGGCAAGCCCGGAGGAATACCTCAGCAAGGCTGTCGGGCTCGCGCTGGATCGGGCGAAGCTTGCGCAGCTGAGATCGGTGATGCGTCAGCGCCTGGAGGTATCGGCATTATGCGACGCGGCCGGATTCGCGCGCCGCTTTGAAGAGGCCGTCGCCGCAATCTGGCGCGCGGAATTATCCTGAAGACCTGTATGCAATATTTCGGCCGGCAATGGCTTGGCGCCGGCAGGATGCCTGCCAGAGGGTGGTAAAAATGGAAGCAAAGATGGCGGCGGCGATTGCTCATCAGCGCGCTGGCCGGCTCGATGAGGCCGAGAGAATCTACCTGGAATTGTTGTCCTCCGGTTCGGACGACGCCCGGGTCTTGCATCAATACGGGCTGGTTGAACTGGCGCGCAGCCGTTATGCCGAAGCCATCGCACTTATCGGACGGGCGATCGAGCGGCGTGATGATGACGCGAACATGCACAGCAACCTCGGAGAGGCCTACCGCAGGACGGGGGATCTCGCCGGGGCATTCCGGCACTTCAAGCGCGCGCTGGAACTGGAGCCAACCTTGCCCGTGGCGCACCTTAATCTCGGGGTGCTGATGCGGGCGCAAGGCATGATGCGCGAGGCCGAGCATTTCTTGTTACAGGCAATCATGTTGTTTCCGGACCTGCCCAAGGCGCACATGGAACTCGGCCGGTTGTATATAGACGAGGATCGTAACCGCGAGGCGGTTGAATGCATGAGGAGCGTCGTGGCGCTTAGTCCGGGCCAGGCGGACGCTTACTATCTTCTCGGTGGGGCGCTTGCTTATTGCGGCGATACGCTTGGGGCCATCGCCGCGCACGAGCGGGCGCTGGCACTCGGTTATGCCGAGGCATTGCTCGAGCTGACCCGACTACGCTTCGAAATGGCGTGGGAGGCTTTGGCGGTAAAAGGCTATTGCGAGATGCAGCCGCAACACACGCGTGTAATCACTGTGCATGAGGGTACCCTGGAGAGGTGGTGTGCTTTCCATCAGGCGGACTACCGCGATATGGGGGAAAAGCAGGTGTTGCCTCTCGGCCTTCGCCCGCCGACCCTGCCCGAATCGTTTGCCGCCAGCTGGCCGCCGGGCAAAGCGGTCGTGCCGCCTGCTTTTATGGGTTTTGTCCGCACAGCCGAGGTGGTGCGCCCGGGCTTTGCGGTGATCGCGGACGGGCGCGAAATTCTCCTCGAAGGCATCGTCGCCGAGTATCTGCACTACCCGTACGGCGACGGCCCGGTACGATTTAACGCCGACGACGGGCGTATGCTCCTTGACCTGATGGCCGATCCTCCGCATCACGCGGGCGGCGCGTTCCTGCTCGGCGAGGGCGGTGACCGCTACCGCTGGCTGTATGAATCGCTTGCGCGCTTGTGGTTTGTCGAGCAAATCCCCGCATTGCGCGGGCTGCCGCTGGTGGTCGCCGCTGAACTCGGGCGGGACGAGCGCGAAATGCTGCGCGTCGCCTGCGGTGCCGAGCCGCAGTTGATCAGCGTCCCCGCCGGGCAGGGAGTGAAAGTGGACGAGCTGGCGGTATCATCCCTGCTGGTTCTCGCCGAGACGGTCTCGCAGGTGGGCATCCAGTACTTGCGGCGCAAGTTTTCCACCGGCGGACTTGGCGCCGGACCCGGTCGGCGCATATTCATGTCGCGCCGCAATTTCACATCGCGTCGCATCGCCAATGAAGATGCGCTGCTGCCGCAGTTCGAGGCAAACGGGTTTGAGGTCGTCGACGCCGCCAGTATCGGCTGGCGGGAGCGTCTTGCGACATTCGAACACGCCTCGGTGATCATCGGTATCGACGATGAGGCCATGGCGGACTTGTTCATTGTTCCGCAGGGTGCCAGGGTGGGTGTCATTGTTGCCGAGGGCATGCAAAACACCAGGGCGTGGCGCCTGTCGGCGCAGTTGGGCCATCGTTTTTGCTATATGCAGGGCCGGCCGCTGTTCGACTCGCACGCCCGGCATGATGAATGCGACATCGAACTCGATCCGGGCTGGCTGAAGCTGTTTATTGCAACGCTCTGATTATTCCAGGAAAGGCAGGCGCAGCCGCGGAATTATTCGTAGCGCAGCGCTTCTATGGGTGACAGTCGCGCCGCTTTGCGCGCAGGGTAAAAGCCGAAAAAGACGCCGATAGCTGCGGCGAAACCCACCGCCAGCACAATCGCCTCGGGCTGCATTTCCGTACGCCAGCCGGCCAGTTGTCCGACGGCCGCCGAGCCGGCGATTCCGGCGAGGGTGCCAAGCAGTCCGCCGATAAGGGCGAGCGTCACCGCCTCGACCAGAAACTGCGTCAGGATATCGCGGCCGCGCGCACCGACGGCCATGCGCAAGCCGATCTCGCGCGTTCGCTCGGTGACCGAAACCAGCATGATGTTCATGATGCCGATGCCGCCCACCAGCAGCGATACCGAAGCGACCGCGGCGAGCAGTATGGTCAGGATTTTGCTGGACGCCTCCTGTGCCTGCAGTATTTCGGTGAGGTTGCGGATGGTGAAGTCGTCGTCGGCGCCCGATTGCAGTTTGTGGCGCTGGCGCAATAGTTCGCGTATGCGCTCCTCGGCTTCTTTCATGTCCTGGCCATCGCGCACTTTTACCGTAATCAGGCCGACGCGGCGCAGCTTGCCCTGGGGCGCGCCGAAAAGGCGGTTGCGAGCGGTGGACAAGGGCACCATCACCACGTCATCCTGATCCTGCCCGATCATGCTCTGGCCCTTGCGGTCGAGCACGCCGATGATGGTAAAGGGCACGCTGCGGATGCGCACCTGCTGGTCAACCGGATCAGTGTCGCCGAACAGCTGTTTGGCGGTGGAAACGCCGATGATCGCCACCTTGCCGGCGCCGGCGAGTTCGGCCGGTTCAAAACCGCGACCGGATACGATCGGCCAGTCCCGCGCCTCAAAGTACTCCGGTGTCACGCCCTGTATGCTCGTCGACCAGTTGCTGTTGCCCGCGATGATCTGGCCGCTGCCGCGCTGCGACGGCGCGGCTGCCTGCACGGAGGGTATCTCGCGCATCATCGCCCAGGCGTCATCCTCTGTAAGCCCTTGCGCCGCCCCTGCGCCGAGGCGCACGCCACCGGCGGTGGTCGAACCGGGTATTACTATCATCAAGTTGGAGCCTAGGCTGCGGATTTGCTCTTCGACGCGCGCCTGCGCGCCCCCGCCAACGGCGATCATGGTGATGACGGCGCCCACACCGATGATAATGCCCAGCATGGTCAGGCCGGAGCGCAGCTTGTTCACGCGCAGGGCGCGCAGGGCAATGCGCAGGGTCGCGAGTATGTTCACTATGCGGCTTGCGTTGCGGCTGGCCTGGATTGTTCCAGCAGGGCAACCGCATCCTTGGGAACCTGCTCGCGATCCTCCACCACGCGCCCATCGCGGAACAGGATGACGCGGCTCGCGAAAGCCGCCATGTCCGGTTCGTGCGTGACCAGTACGACGGTCATGCCCTCACGGTTCAGTTGTTGCAACAGCGCCATCACTTCAAGACTGGTTTGTGAGTCAAGCGCACCGGTGGGTTCGTCGGCGAGGATCAGCACCGGATCGTTGACCAGCGCCCTTGCGATGGCCACGCGCTGCTGCTGTCCGCCGGATAACTGCGCCGGATGGTGGTGCATGCGGTCGGCAAGGCCGACCTGGGTGAGGCGCCGGATGGCCCGCTCACGCCGGCCGGCCGCCGCGACGCCGCCATAGAGCAGCGGCAGTTCGACATTGTCCTGGGCCGATGTGCGCGGCAACAGGTTGAACTGCTGGAAGACAAAGCCGATACGCCGGTTGCGAATCACCGCAAGTGCATCGTTGTCCAGTACCGATACTTTTTCGCCGGCAAGGAAATATTCACCCGAGCTCGGATGGTCGAGGCAGCCAAGCAGGTTCATGAAGGTTGACTTGCCCGAGCCGGACGGGCCCATCACCGCGACGAAGGCGCCGGCGCCGATATCGACCGATACGCCGCGCAAGGCGGCGACGGTCTGCTCTCCCACCAGGTATTCCTTGGTCAGGGCGAGGGTGCGGATCAGCGATTCAGACATGGTCGGCCGCAATAACCCGGGATGTATATGGCTGGAAAGCCGCGCCAGTAGGGCGTTTCCAGCCGATGGCACGGGCGTCGCACATGCCTAGAACGGCATGCGCGGTCCGCGCGGTGCGGTCGGGGACGCGCTCGAGGCTTGCGCCGTCCCGACGATGATCTGGTCGCCTTCCTTGATGTCGCCCGAGATTACCTCGGTCATGCTGCCATCGGACAGGCCCAGTTGCAGCGAAACGGCCTTGGGTTTGCCGTCCTCACCTGCAACGAATACGCGGCCGCGCGCGCCGGTGCGCCCGGACTGTTCGGCGGCGATGGTTTCGTAACGCGGCTTTTGCTCCGCCGTCAGGATCTCGGTGATGCGCGCGCGAATTTCCGCGCGATTGCGTTCCAGGGCGCGCGCCCGCTCGGCTTCGGGCAGGTCGCGCAGGCCGGCCATTTTCTGGCGCGCCTCGGCGTAAATCGCCTCAAGCTTGGTTTGCTGGTCGGCATCAAGTTTCAATTCTGTGACCAGGCGCTGGCGCAGCGCCTGGGCCGCTGCGCCCGGGCCGCCGGCCGGCGCGGCAGCGCCGGGGGCGGCGGTTCCACCGCCGCTTCCCGCGGAAGGCTCGTTCACACCGGCCGGACGGAAGCGCAATGCCGCGTTGGGCACCTTGAGCGTGCTGGCGCGTTCATCGGTGACAATACGCACGTTGGCGGTCATCCCCGGCAGCAGCACCTGGTCGGGGTTGGCGGCGCCCACCACAACCGTGTAGGTCACCACGTTCTGAACGGTCAGGGCGGCTTTGCGCACCTGTTTTACCTCGCCGCTGAAACTGCGTCCGGGGAATGCGTCGACGGTGAACGTGGCTTTCTGCCCGACACGGATGCGTCCCACGTCGGCCTCGTCGATCGAGGCGCCGACCTCCATTTCGGTGAGGTTCTGCGCAATGATGAACAACTCCGGCGCCTGCAGGCTGGCGGCGACGGTCTGGCCGGCATCGACGCTGCGTTTGATGACAATGCCGTTTACCGGCGAGCGGATCATGGTGCGGTCGAGGTTGACCTTGGCCTGCGCCAGCTGCGCTTCGCGCTGCTGCACCACGGCTTCGCCGTTCTTGATCTGGGCCTGCGCCACGCCCAGTTGTGCGTTTGCGCTTTTCAGCTGTTCTTGCGCGCCGTTGAACAGCGCCATTGATTTGTCGCGATCAGCTGCGGAAATGAAATTCTTTTCGAACAGCGTCAGTTTGCGGTCATAGTCGCGTTTCATGTCGGCGAGGTTGACCTCGTCCTTGGAAACCGCGGCACGCTGCGCACCGATCGCCGCCATTTGCGTGAGTACCGTGGCTCGGCCCGCCTCGAGGTCTGCCGTGGCCTGGCGCACCTGCAGTTCAAACGCCTCGGGGTCGATGCGCGCAATGACCTGGTCCTTTTTCACGACGGAGTTGAAGTCGACATACAACTCCTTGATCTGCCCCGAGACCTGGGAGCCGACCTGTACCGATGTCACCGGGTTGAGGGTGCCGGTCGCGGCCACTGCGGCGACGAGCGACCCGCGTTCGGCCTTGGCAAAACGGAATTCCGAAGGTGCGTCGGCGCGCGAGCGCCAGTAAGCCCAACCGCCCGCGGCGGCGGCAAGCGTGAGGACGACCAGCGACCAAAGAACGAGACTTCGTTTGCTCATGTTAAATCTGCGGGGAATGCGGAAGGTGCCGACAGTCTAGCCGTGCCTGCCGCGGAAGGGGGTAACAAAGTGTGTCGACCGGGCAGGGCGGTGAACTTTCAGGGGGAATTGTGCAGGAAGCGTCCCGATTTGCCGCCGGATTTTTCCAGCAGCCGGATTTCCTCGACGTGCATGCCGCGGTCTACGGCCTTGCACATATCATAAATGGTCAGAAGGCCGACGCTTACCGCGGTGAGCGCTTCCATTTCGACGCCGGTACGGCCGAAGGTCTCGACCGTGACCTCGAGGCTTACGCCGGCGCCCGGGGCATCGAGTTCGAACTCGGCGGCAATGCGGGTTATGGCAAGCGGATGGCAAAGCGGGATGAGGTCGGCGGTGCGTTTGGCAGCCTGAATGGCGGCGAGGCGGGCAATGCCGATGATGTCGCCTTTTTTGCTTGATCCGGAGCGCACCAGTTCGAATGTCGCCGGCAGCATGCGAATAATGCCGCGCGCGCGCGCCACGCGGTGGGTTTCCTGCTTGCCGCCTACATCGACCATGTGTGCCTGGCCGTGGGCATCGAAATGGGTCAGCGCGTTTGCCGGGTCGGTTTTTGCCATCGGATTGTTTTGCAAGCGTTTTCGGGAACTTTAAGGATACTAACGGTATCATATTGCGATGCGCATTACTTACTTCTTGTTGTTGTTGTTGCCGCCGCTGGCGCTGGTGTTGTGGCTGCCACAGGGGGCGGCGCAGGACTTGCCCGACCTTGGGGATAATTCGCAGGCCACCTTTTCGGCGCTGGAGGAAAAACGCCTGGGTGAAAATATCATGCACGATATACGGCGTGACCTGAGCTTCAACGATGATCCGGAACTGGCCGACTACCTCAATACCCTGGGCTATCGCCTGGTCGCGGTCAGCGCCGATGCGCGCCAGGAATTCGAGTTTTTCATCATCCGTGACGCGACGCTGAACGCCTTTGCCATGCCCGGCGGCTATATCGGCGTGCATACCGGCCTGATCATGGCCGCCCAGTCCGAATCGGAACTGGCCGGGGTGCTCGCGCACGAGATCGCCCACGTCACCCAGCGCCACCTGGCGCGGCAGATCAGCAATCAAAGCCAGCTCTCCACCATGGCGCTGGCGGGCCTTGCGCTGGCCCTAGTCGCCTCTCGCGTGAGCAGCGAAGCGGGACAGGTTGCGGCCATGAGCACGCAGGCCGGGGCGGTGGCGGCACAGCTCAATTTCAGCCGCGATTTTGAGCGCGAAGCCGACCGGACCGGGTTCCAGACACTGCAGCGCGCCAATTTCAACGTCCAGGGCATGGCCGCGTTTTTCGAGCGTTTGCAGAAAAACTCCCGCCTGGCCGAGAGCAACGCACCAGCCTACCTGCGCACCCACCCGCTGAGCGGGGAACGCGTCGCCGACATGCAAAACCGCGTCAAGGATGAAGCCTACCGCCAGGTGCCAGACAGTGTGGATTTCCAGCTGGTTCGCGCCAAGTTGCGTGCCGAGCAGGGCAGCGCGCACGATGCTGTGGTGTATTTTGAAGAATCCCTGCGTGAACGGCGTTTTGCCACCGAGTTTGCGGCGCGCTATGGCTATGCGGTCGCGCTTGCCCGGGCGCGGGAGTTCCCGCGCGCCGAGCGCGAGATTGCAACGCTGCGCGCCCAGGGGCGGTTGCCGCCGATGGTGGTGGCCCTCAGCGCCAGGGTGAAGCGCGACGCCGGGGATGCCGCCGCGGCGCGCGCAACGCTGCGCGAGGCGCTGGTGCAGAACCCGGACAACCGTCCGCTGAACTATGCCTACATCGAGATGCAGCAGGCGGGCGGGTTGCACCAGGAGGCGCTTGACGGAATCAGCGTAATGCTGCGCGGTCATCCGGATGATGCGCGGCTCTACGGCATGCAGGCCAGGTCATATGCCGCCCTGGGCAGGCGCCTGCTGCAACACCAGGCGCAGGCGCAGCTCTATATTCTTCAGGGCAGGCTTTCCGCGGCCATCGAGCAGCTGGAAATGGCGCAAAAAGGCGGGGACGGCGATTTTTACCAAATGTCCGGGGTCGATGCCCGGCTGCGCGAGTTGCGCGCCAAACTCCAGGCCGAGTCGCGTAAAAAACCGTAAACCCGCGACGGCGCGCCATGCGGCGCAACGGTGTTTAGTTCAGGTTTTTCCCGGCGCCTCGAAATACGCTTCGAATAAAAGGTCGAAGGTCTTTTCGCTTTCCGCGAGCAACTCCGGATCGCTGGTGCTGCGGCGGCGCGCCCCCTGCAGCAGTGTCTCCACGCCGGCGGCTTCCGGCACCGTCGCCCCGCCGGTATCCAGGGCATGCACCAGTTTGCCTATGCGCACCAGCGCGGCGTTGCCGGTCAGCCCGAAATTGACCAGCAACTCCTCAAAAGTCACCCGTGTCTTGCTGTTTGAAAACTGCGCCCCCTCGAAGGCAAAGCCGACTGCCGAGGGGGGGCAGGCCTGGCTTTTTTCCAGCCAGATGAGTGTCGCCTCGGGGTCGATAAATCGCCGGATCAGCCAGGCCGAGGCCAGGCGATCGGTCCAGACGGGCTTTTTTGTCGCCCAGACGCTGTTGAAATATTGCTGGTCGGAGGCGGCGGTGTGGCCTTCCTTTGGCGCGTCCGGGAACATCAAGGCATGCACTTGCGACTCAATTCCCGTCAAAATTTTCGCCGCCCGCTCGCGTGCCACTGACGGAAAAAAATCGAGACCGGAAAGTTCGTCGAATTCACGCCTGTGCTTGTTCAGTACGCGGGCGATCGCGCCCGGGTCTGAAATGCCAAAGGCCAATCGCAGTCCCTCGACGGCCTTGATCAGCTCGTCGTATTTATCCGAGCGGTCGAAAAAGCCGCGAAACACCTGTGCCTGTGCCCGGTCGCTGGCGACTTGCAGCAGGTGGGCGGTACCGTTGATGCGCGTCACATGCTCGGACAAGCGGGACAGGCCCAGGCGGTTGGCCGGCGAGTCGGGAAGCACAAACACACCCTCGCGCATGGCGGCGCAGCCGAGCGAATCGAGGGTGCGCAGTATGCGCATGCGCGCGGCAGGGTCATCGACAGGAAGCGTGGTCACGTACACCAGCCAGCGCTCGCCATCGGTCGTGTTCTTTTCGGTAGCCACTGCTGCCTTTTTCGGGATCTGTTAACGCCTGCCACCGGTTGGCGTCGGCCTTACAATCAGCCTCGCAATCAGACTTGCAATCAGTCTTGCAATCAGCCTCGCAATCAGCCTCGCAATCAGGATGCCACAAGGGGAAGTTTAGGTTTGGCGCTTCGGTTTTGCAACCCGGGCTGTAACCGCCGTCGGCGCAGCGGGGGCTTACGCCAGCAGGCCGATTTGGTATAGTGACCCGCTTGACTGCTGATGGCGTGCACCATGCCGCCGCAACGAGGACCTGCCGATGAATTTCGACAAAGAAGTGGATGCCCGCGGACTCAACTGCCCGCTGCCCATCCTGCGTACCAAGAAGGCGCTCACCGACATGCAAAGCGGGCAGGTGCTGCGCATCGTCGCGACCGATCCGGGGTCGGTTAAGGATTTTCAGGCCTTCGCCAGGCAAACTGGCAATGCGCTGGTCGATCAATCGGCCAATGACAAGGAATTCACTTTTTTCATGCAGAAAAAATAACGGGAATCGAGCAGGCCGTTATTGATTTTCCATGAAGCGGGGGATTCAAAGGGGCGCCCCCCTTCGTCAATTCCTTGCTAACCGGTCCTCTGTTCCAGCAGGCCGGCGCGCTCGTAAAGCGGGCGCATCGCGCGCCGCCACGCGCCATACCCGGCTATGAACCACAATGAAACGGCAATCGCCACCAGTCCGTTGAGCAGCAGCGCGTTTTGTGCACCCAGCATGTCGGCGAGGGTCCCGGCGGCGAGATTGCCCAGCGGTTGCATGCCCAGAAATATCATCACGTAAATGCCGACAACGCGTCCGCGCTTGTCCTCGTCGGCGACGCTTTGTAGCAGGGTGTTGGTCGAGGCCGCGGTAATGATGATGCCAAAGCCGATCAGCAGCATGCAGGCCATTCCAAACGGTGCCGTGCCGGTTTGCGAGATGAGCACCAACCCGGTGCCGGAGATCAGCGGCCCGGCGGCGACAAAGCGTCCCAGGCCGGGTACCCGTTTGCGCCCCGCCAGGTAAAGCGACCCGCACAGCGCGCCCAGGCCCGAGCAGCCGATCAGGAATCCGAAGGTGCTGGAGTCGCCGCCGAAAACCTGCGCTGCCACGAGCGGCATCAGCATCTGGTAGGACGCGCCGAACACGCTTACCACCCCGAGCATGATGACCAGGCGCCGCAAGGGCATCATGCCGAATACGAAACGAAAGCCGGCGCGCAAGTCTTCGGCCCAGTCGCGTCGTTGCGTCGTTTCCGGCCGTGGCAGGGTCTTGATGCGTGTCAGGACCAGCAGGATCCAGGCGTAGGAGGCCGCGTTGACGACAAAACACCAGGCCTCGCCGAACGCGGCAATAAAGACGCCGGCGAGGGCGGGCCCGACGAAGCGCGCCATCTGGAACAGTGACGCATTGAGGGCGATCGCGTTGGGCAGGTTCTCCTTGTGTTCGACGAGGTCCAGGATGAAGGCGTGGCGCGTCGGTGTTTCAAGCGCGGTGGCCACGCCGATCCCGAGCATGATGGCGATGATGTGCCATGCGCTGACGACACCGAAAAAAGTCAGGGCAGCAAGCAGCAATGAAAGCAGGGCGCTGGCGCCCTGCGCCGCCATGAGCAGGCGGCGGCGGTCGTAGCGGTCGATGAAAATGGCCACCACCGGGGACACTACGAGGTAGGCGATATTCGAGGCAAAGCCGACAAGGCCGAGCAAAAGCGCCGAACCGGTGAGCCGGTAGACCAGCCAGCTCACGGCGATCTGCTGCATCCAGGTGCCTATCATCGACCCGCTTTGGCCGACGAAGAACAGGCGGAAATTCGGATGCCGGAACGCGCGCAGGGCCGCCGGCGTTTTCATGCGCCTAGCCCTTGAGTTTTCCGAGCTGCTGGCGCAGCTTGTCCAGCGTCGCGACAAAGCCGGCAAGGCGTTCTTTTTCCTGTGCCACCACGTTCGCCGGGGCGCGTTCGACAAAACTCGCGTTGGAAAGCTTCGCATTCGCCCTGGTGACTTCACCCTCCAAACGGGTGATTTCCTTGCCCAGGCGGTCGCGCTCGGCGTTGACGTCGATTTGAATCTTCAGCATCAGCCGCGTGTCACCGACCACCGCGACCGGCGCGTCGGCCTCCGGCAGTACCGTCTCGACACTGGCTTCTGACAGCCTGCCCAGCGCCTTGAGGTAGGGAAAGGCGGCTTCGAGCCGCGATTTGTCGCCGCTGGCGAGCAACGGAACGCGTTCGGCCGGCGAGAGTTTCATTTCGCCGCGCAGGTTGCGGCAGGCGAGGATCAGATCCTTGAGGTAGGTCATGTCGGCCTCGGCAGCGGCGTCTATTTTTTCCGGCTGCGATTGCGGGTAGGGCGCGAGCATGATGCTGGCGCCGGTTTTCCCGGCCAGCGGGGCGACGGTCTGCCAAAGCTCCTCGGTGATAAACGGGATAATGGGGTGTGCCAGGCGCAGGACCGCCTCCAGCACGCGCACCAGCGTGCGACGGGTGCCGCGCTGCTGCGCCTCATTGCCGCTCATTTGCGCTTCGGCCAATTGCACCTTGGCCAGTTCGACATACCAGTCGCAGTACTCGTCCCAGACAAATTTATAGATTGCGGCTGCGGCGTTGTCGAAGCGGTACTCGGCAAAGCCTTTCGCCACCTCTGCTTCGGTGCGTTGCAGCAGGCTGATTATCCAGCGGTCGGCGGCCGACAGTTCGATCGGCAGGGATTCGTCGACGCCGCAGTCCTTGCCCTCGGTGTTCATCAGCACAAAGCGCGTGGCATTCCACAGCTTGTTACAGAAGTTGCGGTAGCCCTCGCAGCGCGACAGGTCGAAGTTGAGGGTGCGGGCAAAGGTGGCTAGCGAGGCGAAGGTGAAGCGCAGCGCATCCGAGCCGAATGAGGCAATGCCATCGGGGTAGTTCTTGCGCACGTACTTCTCGATTTTTGCCTTGTGGTCGGCGCGCATCAACCCGACCGTGGATTTTTCCAGCAGCGCGTCGAGGGTGATGCCGTCGATCAGGTCGAGCGGATCGAGCGTATTGCCCTTGGACTTGGACATCTTCTGGCCCTCGGCGTCGCGCACCAGGGCATTGATATAGACATCGCGGAACGGCACCTTGCCGGTGAAATGCAGGCTCATCATGATCATCCGGGCGACCCAGAAAAATATGATGTCAAAGCCGGTAACCAGGACGGAGGAGGGCAGGAAGGCCGCAAGGTCGCGGGTTTTCGCCGGCCAGCCAAGGGAGGTGAAAGGCACCAGTGCCGAGGAGAACCAGGTGTCGAGCACGTCCTCGTCGCGCCTTAGTTCGCCCTGGTGCCCTTTTGCCGCCGCCTGTTTTTTTGCATCTCCTTCGGTGCGCGCGACGTAAATGTTGCCCGCCCCGTCGTACCAGGCCGGGATCTGGTGTCCCCACCAGAGCTGGCGCGAGATACACCAATCCTGGATGTTTTCCAGCCAGTGGTTGTAGGTGGTGGCCCAGTGCTCGGGGTGGAATTTGACCGCACCGGTTGCCACCGCATCGAGGCCTTGTTTTGCCAGGCCGTCCATTTTTACGAACCACTGGTCGGTTAGCATCGGTTCGACGATGACGCCGGTGCGGCCGGAGCGCGGCACGCGCAGCTTGTAGGGCTTCTCGGAAACAAGCAGGTTCTGGGTCTGCAGGTCTGCGAGCATTTTCTTGCGCGCATCAAAACGGTCGAGTCCGCGGTATGCCGCCGGAGCGTCGTCGCTGATTTTCGCATCAAGGGTAAGCATGTTGATCAGCGCCAGCTGGTGCCGCTGGCCGACCTGGTAGTCGTTGAAATCGTGCGCCGGGGTGATTTTCACGCAACCGGTGCCGAAGGCCGGGTCGACGTAGTCATCGGCGATGACCGGAATGCTGCGGCCGGTGAGCGGCAGTGTGATGCGCTTGCCGATCATGGCAGCGTAGCGCTCGTCCTTGGGGTTGACCGCAACGGCGGCGTCGCCAAGCATGGTCTCGGGACGTGTGGTGGCCACCACCAACGATCCGCTGCCGTCCTCGAAAGGGTAGCGGATCTCCCAGATTTTCCCGTCTTCCTCCTCGCTGTCCACCTCAAGGTCGGATACCGCGGTGCCAAGCACCGGGTCCCAGTTGACAAGCCGTTTGCCGCGATAGATCAGCCCCTCCTCATGCAGGCGCACGAACACCTCGGCGACGGCACGCGACATGGTTTCATCCATGGTGAAGTAGCCGGCCCCCTGCCCCTCGGTGTCGGCGTAGGTCCAGTTTGCCGAGGCGCCGATGCGGCGCATCTGGCGCGTGATGGTGGCGCCGGACTCCTGCTTCCAGTCCCAGACGCGCTCGAGAAAAGCTTTGCGCCCGAGGTCGTGGCGTGTCTTGCCCTCGGCCTGCAACTGGCGCTCGACGACGATCTGCGTGGCGATGCCGGCGTGGTCGGTGCCGACCACCCAGTTGGTGTTCTGCCCGAGCATGCGGTGGTAGCGGATGAGCGCATCCATCAGCGTTTGCTGGAAGGCGTGTCCCATGTGCAGCGTGCCGGTGACGTTGGGCGGCGGCAACTGGATGCAATAGGCGCCCCCCACACCGTTGCCCGCGTCCTTGTCCGAATTCTTGCCCGAGTGCGCAAAGTAGCCGCGCGATTCCCACTCCGGGTACCAGTGGCGTTCTATGGCGTGCGGATCAAAGCTTTTGGGGAGTTCCATGAAGTGCCTGGCCTGCGGATGCGATACACAATGAAAAAAGCGCGTCTGGCATGAACTTGCGGCTGCCAACGCGCCGATAGCCTCCGATTATAACGGAGGGCAGCCGGGAATCGATCCTCGCCGATGGCTTCGAATCACCGGTCGACCTTCACGCGAACGGCCTGCCGCGAGACGCCGATGACTGAAGATGCCCGGCTGGTGCGGGTTTCCAGCCGATTGTGCTTCCCGCCGGCCGGGGTGCGTAAGGGTCTAAGGCGCGTTCGCGATTTTGCCGTGGTGCCGTGCTGCCAGGGCTTCGTCCACGGCTTCGGCAACGGCGCTTCGAACGGCGGCGCGGATGCTCAGCCCGAGTTCAAGCTGCACCGTCTGCATTGCATAGTCGAGCAACTCTGCGGTGCGCGGTTTGAGCGTGTCGGTGAGGCGCTTTTCCAGTTCGGGAGCGAGGGTGGCGAGAATCTGTTCACGCAGTTGCACCGCGTCTATTTCAGCGCCGGTGCCGGCGGGGCCGCGCGATTCGGCTGTCGTCGTGACAGGATCAGCCGGAAGCTCCACGACTTCGGTCAGGACGGGAAAATCGGCGCTCGCTTCCGACAGCGTCGCCGGCGCACCGTGGCGGTAGCGGCCGAGCAGGGCATCGGCCTTGCCGAGGAGTTCGTCCGCTTTGTCCGTATCGGTCACGAAATTCCCCGGACGGAGATGGTGGTGGTTGTGCTCATCGAGTCAATCGGCGCCGCCCAGCCGGTGCGCCTGTATCGGGTAGCCGCGCTCGCGGTAGAAGCGAAAACGTTCGCGGCCGCTGTTGCGCTCGGTTTCGTCGACACCGACGATTTCCACCAGTCTCTGGAAGCGCGCAAAACCAGGCGGGCATTCGCTGTCAAGGTTGAGCAGCACTTCGTCGTGCGCGAGAGTGGCGCAGTCCTGGCTCAACAGTACCGGCGTTTGAGCGGCCAGCGGGTGGGAGGCCGCGCAGTGGGGCACAAAGCCGTTCGCCTGCCAGGTCCAGAGCAGTCTGTCGACATGGTCGATTACGGCCTTGTCGCGGGCATAGATCAGCACGCGCAATTTTTGCTGAACCGCTTTGGCCACCACCTTGCATGCGGCGAGGTGCTTGTCCGGGGCGTCGTGATAAAAATTGATGCGGGTCATTTCAGGCGCGTATCCGGTGCGGGGACGGCGGGCCAAGCGCGCGCACGCGGCAATCGCGCGTATGCATGCAGCGCACTCTTGTTTTCACCGTTTGAGTTTCCCGGCCCGCTTCATCAGGAAGCTGGTCAGCAGCGGAACCGGCCTGCCGGTCGACCCCTTTTCCTTGCCTGATTTCCAGGCCGTGCCGGCGATGTCAAGGTGGGCCCAGTCGTACTTTGCCGTGTAGCGCGACAAAAAGCAGGCGGCGGTAACGCTGCCGGCAGGCCGGCCACCGATGTTGGCCATGTCGGCGAAATTGGACTTGAGCTGGTCCTGGTAGTCATCCCACAAGGGCATTGGCCAGGCGCGGTCCCATGATTCCTCGCCGGCTGCGGCCAGTTCGCGCGAAAGGCTGTCGCGGTTGGAGTACAGTCCGCTGGCGACGTGCCCGAGGGCAATCACGCAGGCGCCGGTGAGGGTGGCGATGTCGACCACGGCGGCCGGTTCGAATCGTTCTGCATAAGTGAGCGCATCGCACAGGATCAGCCGGCCTTCGGCGTCGGTATTGAGTATTTCGATAGTCTGGCCGGACAGGCTTGTGACAACATCGCCAGGCTTGGAGGCCGCCCCGCCTGGCATGTTTTCGCAGGTCGGGATCATGCCGATGATGTTGATCCGCAGTTTCATTTGCGCAGCCGCCAGCAGCGAGCCGAGCACGCTTGCCGCGCCGCACATGTCGAACTTCATCTCGTCCATTTCGGGCGCCGGCTTGAGCGAGATGCCACCGGTGTCGAAGGTAATGCCCTTGCCGACGAGGACGACGGGTTTTTCTTTTTTCGCGCCGCCGTTATAGCGCAGGATGATCAGTTTAGGTGGCTGGCGCGAGCCCTTTGATACCGAGAGCAGCGACCCCATGCCGAGCTTTTCCATGTCGCGCTGTTCCAGCACCTCTATGCCGAGTTTCCATGCGCGCGCGAGTCTTGCGGCCTCGCTGGCTAGATAGGTGGGCGTGCAGATGTTGCCGGGCAGGTTGCCGAGGTCTTTGGCCAGGGCAACGCCGGCGGCAATGGCATTGCCTTCCGCGGCGCCTTTTGCAACCGCCGTGGCGTTGGCTTTGCTGATACAGCCCAGTACCAGCGTCGAGAGCGGGCGCGGCTGGCTTTTTTCGCTCTTAAGCTGTTCGAAGCGGTAGCTTGCGTCACCGGCGGCGAGCATGAAATGGCGGGCTTTCCAGATCGCATCGCGGCGCTGGACCGGCAATTCGGCGAAATAGAGCACGCCGCTTTGCGCCCCGGTTTCGGCCAGCGCCTGTACTGCGGCCTTGGCGGCAAGCAGATACCCGCGCGCCGCGAAATCCTCCTGCTTGCCGAGGCCGACGAGGAGGACGCGCTCGGCCGCCACGCCGGCAAGCCCATAGAGCACCCGTGTGGCCCCGACCCGACCCGGCAGGTCACCTTTGCCGGCGAGGTCGCGCAGTGCGCCGCCGCTGGCGCGATCGATTGCCTGCGCGGCCGCCGACAGGCGCCCCGCTTCATAGACGCCGACCGCGACACAGGGGCCGGCGCATAATTCCGGTGGGCTGACTTTCGTGCTAAATTCCATGATGTTTTTTCCGTCCGATATTGATGCTGTTCGACAAGGCCGATTATCCACGCTTTGCTCCGAGCAAGTCAAAACACTGTGGCAAATCCCGGCCCGGATCCGTTGAATACCATTTTTCAGCGTTCGCTGCTGCGCGAATTCGGTAACCATGCCCTGGCCGTGTTTGCCACGCTTTTCGCGATCACCCTGACCACCCAGCTTATCCGTTTCCTTGGCCAGGCGGCCAATGGCAAGCTGCCCTCCGAGGCGGTGCTCGCGCTGCTCGGCTTTTCGGCGCTCAATTACCTGCCGGTGCTGCTGTCGCTGACGCTGTTCATTTCCGTGTTGATGACGCTCACGCGCAGTTACCGTGATTCGGAGATGGTGGTCTGGTTCAGCTGCGGGCTCGGCCTCACCGCATGGATCCGGCCGGTGCTGGTGTTCGCAGCGCCGCTGGTGGTGCTGATCGCGGGGCTCTCGTTTTTTCTCGCACCGTGGGCGATCAACAAGAGCGAGCTCTATCGCCAGCAAATGGACAATCGCGATGAGGTGTCACGCATCGCCCCGGGCGTGTTTCGCGAGGCGGCCAGCGGCGACAAGGTATTTTTTGTCGAATCCGTCGCCGGTGATGCCACCAATGTCAGGAACGTGTTCATTTCCACTTTCCTGCACGGCAACCAGGGCATCCTGGTAAGCCGGCGCGGTTTTCTGGAGACGGCGCCCAACGGCGACCGTTTTGCCGTGCTGCTGGACGGGCGCCGTTATGACGGCGAGGTCGGCACCACCGAGTACCGTGTCATGGACTTCGAGCGCTATGCCACGCGCATCGAAACCAAGGAGGCGAAGACCGGTTCTGTGTCAAGCAAGGCCTTGTCGACCTGGACGCTGCTGACCGATCCGGTCAGGGGAAACCTGGCCGAGTTGCTGTGGCGCATTGGCCTGCCCCTCGCCGCGGTGAATCTTGCCCTGTTGGCGATACCGCTGTCGTTTGTCAATCCGCGTGCCAGCCGTTCGGTGAACCTGGTCTTCGCGGTGCTCACTTACATGACTTACAGCAATCTTGTGAGCGTAACCCAGGCCTGGGTGGGCCAGGGCAAGATCAGCTTTGCCGCGGGCTGGTGGCTGGTGCATGCGCTGATGCTGGCGGTCCTGGCGTTTTTGTTCTGGCGCAGGATGAGCCTGGGTTCCCTGCTGCGGTGGCGCCGATGAACACCGTTCGCCGCTACATAGCGCGCGACATTTATTATTCAACCGCCTTTGTGTTCCTGTCCTTTCTGGCACTGTTCGCGTTTTTTGACCTGATCAATGAGTTGGGGGAGCTGGGCAAGGGTAATTACCGGCTGCCGCACATCCTGCTCTATGTTCTGCTGAACGTGCCCGGACACGTCTATGAACTGGCGCCCATCGCGGTGCTGATTGGCACGCTGTATTCACTGTCCCAGCTCGCTTCCAATTCGGAGTTTACGGTGATGCGCGTGTCGGGGCTCTCCTCAATGCGGGCGGCGCTGATGCTGGGGCGCATTGGCATTGTGTTTGTCGTGTTGACCATGGTGTTCGGCGAGCTGGTCACCCCGTACGCCGAGAAGGCGGCGCAACAGCTGCGCCTGTCCGCCCTGAGCTCTTCCCTGGCGCAGGACCTGCGCACCGGGCTGTGGGTTAAGGACGATACGCGCTTCGTCAATGTGCGCGAGGTGCTGCCCGATGCAACGATCAAGAACATCAAGGTCTATGACTTTGACAGCGAATTCCGCCTGCTCTCTATCAGTGAGGCCGCGCGCGGCGATTACCAGGCCGATAACGTCTGGCGGCTGTCGGCGGTTGTGCGCACGCGCTTTGACAGCAAAACGGTTGCGCTGGAAAAACTGCCCGAGATGATGTGGACCTCAGTGCTGACGCCGGACATGCTCTCGGTGCTGATTGTCCAGCCTGAACGCATGTCGGCGTGGAACCTCTACCAGTACACCCGGCATCTGGACAACAACAAGCAAAAGACCGAGCGTTTCGAGATAGCGTTGTGGAAAAAGCTCATCTACCCCTTTGTCGCCCTGGTGATGATGGCGCTGGCCCTGCCGTTTGCGTACCTGCATACGCGTGCGGGCGGGGTTGGTGTGAAGATTTTCCTGGGCATCATGCTCGGCGTCTTGTTTCACATGCTCAACAGCCTGTTTTCCCATCTGGGATTGCTGCAAAACTGGGCGCCATTGACCAGCGCCATTCTGCCCAGCATGCTGTTCCTGTCGGCGGCCCTGGTGATGATGTGGTGGGTGGAGCGGCGCTAGCGCGACTCAGTCTGCGGGCGCCTGCCCGCGCTTGGGCTGGTGTTCGGGTTGTGCCGGCACCGTGCTGACGATGTGCGTGCCGGCCAGCCGGTCGTGCAGGAACTGCCGGTCGCGGTCAAGCAGCGCCCAGACGAGACTGGCCAGGCCCGGCGCGAGCAGGCTCCAGCCGAGCACCTCGTGAGGTTTTTTCCACAAGACTGCGAGGCCGGCGCAAGCTGAGCCAAGGGTCAATGCCGCAAGCACGAAGCGGGTCAGCGCACGCGAGGGCGACGGTGGTATTCCCGCGCCATCCACCAGCCGGATTTTCCAGGCCTTCATCGGCAGGGTCTGGCCGCCGTGGCACCAGCACCAGAGGAAATAGGCGGTCAATACCGCTGCCAGGGTCAATTGCAACAGCAGGCGCAAAGCGCCGCTGATCAAGCTGGGAAAGACAATGTAAAAAAACACCGTGGTCGCCAGAAGCAGGGCGGCGACCAGCAGGGCTTCGTAGCAAAGGGATGCGAGGCGCCGCCACAATTGAGCCGCAGCCGGCCGGGTGACGCCGGTTGTCACGCTGTTTGGGTCAGCGTGCCGCCGGAGCGACGGCCGGTACCGCGGCGGGGGGCGCAGCCGGCACTTTGGCCGGTGGGGCAGCCTTGGCGCCGGTCAAATACTGTTGTTTCTGCTCTTCGGGCAGTTGCTGGTATTCCTGCCATTGCTTGTTCACCGCCTTTTTTTGCTCCGGCGGGAGCTTGGAGAGTTTTTGATAGCGCTCGCGCGCGACGCGACGCTCTTCAGGCGTGAGTTTCGCCCAGGCGCTCATTTGCTGCTGCACGCGCTTTTGCTCGTCCGGCTTCATTTTTGGATAGCGATTGGCGATGCCTATCCATTTTTTCTTGCGCTGGGGCTCCATCTGGTCCCAGTCGGGCTCAAGCGGCGCGAGAATCCGCTTTTGCTCGGTTTTGAGTTCGGCCCAGGCCGGCTGCTTTTTCTCGGTTGCCGCGTGGGCGAAAGACGAGATCAGGCAAAGCGCGCCCAGCGCTAGGGCGAGGAGCGCTTTAGCCATGCGTCGAAGCCCTTGTCCAGATAGGCGTCAATCGGAAGGTCGCTGGTAAGTAACGCAGCATCGATTTCTTCAATGTCGGCGACTCTCTGGGTATTGTTCCAGTAGGTGATCCCGATCAGGCCGACGACGAGGAACAGTACGGCCATCGCCATTTGCGACACAAAACCCGGTCCGCCGCCAAGCACGGCGGTCACGCGATCGGAAACAGTCATGGCCAATGCCGGCTGCGCCGTGCGCTGGTGTGTCAGGGCTTGTTCGCGCGCGGCGCGAAGGCGCTCCACCTGATCCGACTTGAGGGTCAGGTTTTTGTTCAGTAACTTCCTGATTTTATTTGCGAATACGGTTTCTTCGTTCATAATTCGATTCCTTTTGCACGTAGCGCCACGGCGAGGGCGTGTGTGGCACGAGAGCAATGCGTCTTTACGCTGCCCCCGGAGCAACCCATAGCCGCAGCCGTCTCGGCAACGTCGAGCTCTTCCCAATAACGCAGCAGAAAGGCTTCGCGTTGACGTGGTGGCAGCTTGCGGATCTCGTTCTCAATAATTTCAAGTACTTGTGCCTGCTCCAGCGTATCTCCAGGTTGTTTGGGCTTGTTGGAGTCGTCGCTTGGCGAAAGAGTTTCAAGTGGATCGAAATCTTCATCTTCGTGCTTGGGCGAAAGCGCGGAAAACAGCGTGGTCCAGCGCGAACGCACCTTCTGGCGACGATAAAAGTCGCGAATGGTGTTTTGCAGGATACGCTGGAACAGCATCGGCCATTCCGCGACCGGCTTGGCCCCGTACTTTTCGGCCAGCTTCAACATCGAGTCCTGGACGATGTCAAGGGCGTGTTCCTCGTCGCGCACGGCAAAGACCGCCTGCTTGAAGGCGCGTCGTTCCACGCTGGCGAGAAATTCGGAAAGTTCCTTGCGTGAAGCCAGGGTCGGCCCCTTTATTTTGTTATGGGTGCGCGGCTTTATGCAGCCGTCGCTCAGGATGGTATCAAAACATAGTACCAAAACGGCGTTTCAAATGTTCGGCTAAAGGGCAAAAAAACTTGACCAATCAAGCCTTAGGATTTAACCTGTTGGGTTTTCGCCGCATCGCGTATTTGTGCCTAGGCAAGGCGCGCACACAAGCCACAGGATGCCCCAAACATGGACCGCGGACCGACTTTGGAATTTACCGGCGCTGAGATCGTCATCAAATGCCTGCAGGAGGAGAAGGTCGAGTTTATTTTCGGCTATCCCGGCGGGGCGGTGCTGTATTTGTACGACGAGATTTTCAAGCAGGACAAGGTCAAGCATGTGCTGGTGCGCCATGAGCAGGGCGCGGCGCACGCCGCCGACGGGTACGCGCGTTCGAGCAAGAAGGTCGGCGTGTGCCTGGTTACCTCCGGCCCGGGACTCACCAATGCGGTGACCGGTATTGCCACCGCCTACCTCGATTCCATCCCGATGGTGATCATCAGCGGGCAGGTCCCGACGCGCGCGATCGGCGAGGACGCGTTCCAGGAAGTCGATACGGTGGGCATCACCCGTCCCTGCGTTAAGCACAATTTCCTGGTGAAGGACGCCAAGGACATCGCCGCGACAATGAAGAAGGCGTTTTACCTCGCCAGCAGCGGGCGTCCCGGGCCGGTCCTGGTCGACATTCCCAAGGACATCACCATCGCAAAGGCCCGCTTCGAGTATCCGGAAACGGTGACCATGCGTTCCTACAACCCGGTCACCAAGGGGCATCCGGGGCAGATCAAGAAGGCGGTGCAGTTGCTGCTCGAGGCCGAGCGGCCGATGATCTATGCCGGCGGCGGCGTCATCCTGTCCGAGGCGGCGCCGCAACTCACCGCATTTGTGAAGCAGCTTGGTTTCCCCTGCACCAATACGCTTATGGGCCTTGGCGGATATCCTGCCACCGACCCCCAGTCCCTCGGCATGCTGGGCATGCACGGGACCTACGAAGCCAACATGGCGATGCAAAATTGCGATGTGTTGCTTGCCGTCGGCGCGCGCTTCGATGATCGCGTCATCGGCAGCCCGGAGCACTTCGCGCAGAACCCGCGCAAGATCATCCACATCGACATCGACCCGTCGTCGATTTCCAAGCGCGTCAAGGTCGACGTGCCCATCGTGGGCAACGTGACCGACGTACTCGACGAGATGATAAAACTGTTGCAGGAGGCAAAGACCAGGCCGGATGAGCGCGCGCTCAAGGACTGGTGGGCGCAGATCGAGAAATGGCGCTCGCGTGATTGCCTCAAGTACGACCGCACCAGCGCAATCATCAAGCCGCAGGCCGTGATCGAGAAGCTCTACGAACTCACCGGCGGCGATGCCATCGTCACCTCCGATGTCGGCCAGCACCAGATGTGGGCGGCGCAATTTTACAAATTCGACAAGCCCCGTCGCTGGATCAATTCCGGCGGCCTCGGCACCATGGGCGTGGGCCTGCCGTATGCGATGGGCGCGATCCTTGCAAACCCGGGGGCGACTGTCGCCTGCATTACCGGCGAGGCATCGATACAGATGTGCATACAGGAGCTTTCCACCTGCAAGCAATATCACTTGCCGGTGAAGATCATCAACCTGAACAACCGCTACATGGGCATGGTGCGGCAGTGGCAGGAGTTCTTCCATGGCAACCGCTACGCCGAGTCGTACATGAATGCGCTGCCCGATTTTGTAAAGCTGGCGGAGAGCTACGGCCACGTCGGCATGAAAATCGAAAAACCCGGTGACATCGAGCCGGCCCTGAAGGAGGCGCTTGCGCGCAAGGACGACCTGGTATTCATGGATTTCATCACCGACCAGAAGGAGAACGTCTTTCCAATGGTCCCCGGCGGCAAGGGTATTTCGGAGATGATCCTCGCCGAAGAGCTCTGACGGCCGGGCAGTTCCTTTAGCGTGGCGAACCGGTCCCGCCGCATAAACCGGTCTGTTTCACGGGTCACCAGTTCACGATACATTACGACACATTACGACACACTACGACACACCACGACACACCACGACACACCACGACATGCGACACATCATTTCCATCTTGCTTGAAAACGAGGCCGGTGCGCTTTCCCGCGTATCCGGCTTGTTCTCCGCTCGCGGTTACAACATCGAGTCGCTGACCGTGGCGCCGACGGAAGATCCGTCGCTGTCGCGCATGACCATCGTTACCGCCGGTTCGGATGACGTGATCGAGCAGATCACCAAGCAGTTGAACAAGCTGGTGGAGGTGGTGAAGCTTTCCGATCTCGCCGAGGCGCCGCATATCGAGCGTGAGTTGATGCTCATCAAGGTGCGGGCGATTGGAAAGGATCGTGAGGAACTCATGCGCATGGCCGATATTTTTCGCGGCCGCATTCTCGATGTCACCGACGCCACGTACACGATGGAGCTGACCGGGACCGGGGAAAAGCTTGATGCGTTTTTGCAGGCCCTGGATCGAAGCGCGATCCTGGAGACGGTACGCACCGGCGCATCCGGCATCGCCCGTGGGGAACGGACACTGAAAGTTTGAATAACGGGCGGCACGGGTTGCCTGGCGCGGCTGCAGCGACCTGTTCCCCAACTACTTCGATTTAAAAGAGAGGAAACCATGAAAGTTTATTACGACAAAGACGCCGACCTGTCCCTCATCAAGGGCAAGAAGGTCACCATCGTTGGCTACGGATCGCAAGGCCATGCCCATTCGCTCAACCTGCATGACTCCGGTGTCAAAGTCACGGTCGGCCTGCGCAAGGGCGGTGCTTCGTGGGACAAGGCGAAAAAGGCCGGCCTCAAGGTTGCCGAAGTGGGTGAGGCCGTGAAGGGCGCCGATTTCGTGATGATGCTCATGCCCGATGAGAGCATTGCGGCAACCTACAAGTCTGAAGTCGAGCCGAACATCAAGAAGGGCGCGACGCTGGCTTTCGCGCATGGATTTAACGTGCATTACGGCCAGGTGCAGCCGCGTGCCGACCTTGACGTGGTGATGGTTGCGCCCAAGGCGCCCGGCCACACCGTCCGGTCGACGTACGCACAAGGCGGTGGTGTACCCATGCTCATCGCCGTCCACCAGAACCCGTCCAAGAAGGCGCGTGACCTTGCTTTGTCATACGCTGCGGCCATCGGCGGTGCGCGCGCCGGTGTGATTGAAACCAACTTCCGCGAAGAGACGGAAACCGACCTTTTCGGCGAGCAGGCGGTGCTGTGCGGCGGCACGGTCGAACTGATCAAGGCCGGCTACGAAACCCTGGTCGAGGCCGGCTACGCCCCCGAAATGGCTTACTTCGAGTGCCTGCACGAACTCAAGCTCATCGTCGATCTCATCTATGAGGGCGGCATCGCCAACATGAATTACTCAATCTCCAACAACGCCGAGTACGGCGAGTACGTGACCGGTCCGAGGATTGTCACCGAGGAGACCAAGCGGGTCATGCGTGAAGTGCTCAAGGACATCCAGACCGGCGAGTATGCCAAGAGCTTCATCCTGGAGCATCGTGCCGGGGCACCGACGCTGCTGTCGCGCCGTCGCATCACATCAGAACATTCGATCGAGGTTGTGGGTGAGAAACTGCGTTCGATGATGCCATGGATCAAGAAAAACAAGCTGGTTGACCAGTCGCGTAACTGAGTTTTTGAGTCCAATCGGTCAGAGGGCATCATCCCCCCGCGCGCGCGCGTGCGCACGGGGCGTCGGGCGGCGCGAGGCATGCCTCGCGAAACCCCGCCCTCCGTGCCTTGGATCAAGAAAAACAAGTTGGTTGACCAGTCGCGTAACTGAGTTTTCCGGTCTAATCGGGCAGAGAGCATAGTTCGGGCACGGCAACGTGCCCGTTTTGCCGTTAAAGGGGTGTTATTTGATGCATACCATGCGCAAGGTCCTGCTGCTGAGCGCGTTTTTTCTCCTCGCCGGATGCGGTGACAAGGTTCCCGAATCAAAGGCCGCGAAGCAGGTCGGCAATGCGCCCAAGCAAACCGTCGACAAGGCGGCCGCGGGTGTGGGCGATGCGATGAACAAAGCGTCTGAGAGGGCGAAAGACGAGGGCGATAAAAAACCATGAGCAAGCAGTATCCCCATCCGATCATCGCCCGTGAGGGCTGGCCGTTTCTTGCGATCAGTGTCGCAATGGCGGCCGCGGTTGCCTGGTTTGCCGGATGGTGGTCGCTGCCACTGTGGATTGCCGCGCTTTTTGTTCTGCAGTTTTTTCGCGACCCGGCGCGCGATATTCCGGGGGACGCGCAAACGGTGGTGTCTCCGGCGGACGGGCGCATTGTCGTCGTCGAGAATGCGGAGGACCCCTACCTCAAGCGCCCGGCGATAAAGATCAGCGTTTTCATGAACGTCTTCAATGTGCATTCCAACCGGGCGCCGGTCGATGGCGAGGTCAAGCAAGTCTGGTATCACGCAGGTTCTTTTCTTAACGCCGCCCTGGACAAGGCGTCCCTCGAGAATGAACGCAACGCCTTATGGCTGAAGACGGCCAGGGGCCATGACATCACATGCGTGCAGGTGGCTGGGCTGATTGCGCGGCGCATACTGTGTTACGCCAAGGCCGGGGATAGACTCGCCCGCGGCGAGCGTTATGGCTTCATACGCTTTGGCTCGCGCGTCGATGTCTATCTTCCGCCCGGTTCGGTGGTGAAGGCGGCGCTGGGTGATAAAGTGAGCGCTTCAAGCACCACTCTCGCGATTCTTCCCGAACATGCTTGAACGCAAGCCGCGCCGCCCTTTGCTTAACGCCGAGTTTCGCCGGCGAGGCATCTATCTTTTGCCCAATCTGTTTACGACCGCGGCCTTATTCGCCGGGTTTTACGCCATCGTGCAGGCGATGAACCAGCGCTTTGAGCTGGCGGCGGTGGCGATTTTTGTCGCCATGGTGCTCGACGGTTTGGATGGGCGCGTGGCGCGCATGACGCGCACGCAGAGCGAATTTGGCGCCGAATATGACTCGCTTTCCGATATGGTGTCGTTCGGCGCGGCACCGGCCCTGGTGATGTACGAGTGGGCGCTTAAGGATTTGGGCCGCGCCGGCTGGATTGCCGCGTTTGTCTATTGCGCCTGCGCCGCCCTGCGTCTTGCCCGGTTCAATACCAATATTGACGTCGTCGACAAGCGCTGGTTCCAGGGGCTGCCAAGTCCGGCGGCGGCGGCGGTGGTGGCCGGTTTTATCTGGGTCAGTGACGATTTTGGCATTGCACGCGTGGATGTACTGCGCTGGATCGCCTGCGTCATGACTTTTTTTGCCGGCGTTACCATGGTGACCAACCTGCCGTTCTACAGTTTCAAGGATCTCAACTTCCGACGCAGCGTGCCCTTCTGGGGCGTGTTGCTGATCGTTGTCGCGCTGGTGCTGATATCAAGCAATCCGCCGTTGGTGCTGTTCCTGCTGTTCGTCGCCTATTCCCTGTCTGGTTACGTAATGTGGGCCATGCGCAGGCACGGTGCGTCGCGGCAGCCTTTCTGAACGGTAGGCGGTCGACTTTGGCCTGTTGTTGCAAGGCTTGCAGAAACCCGCTATATTGGCCCGCATGTTTAGCGCTTATAACTCGCTGATCTCCCCCAACAGCAGCCGGCTGGGTGACACCCTGTCCGCACTGCTGCTGCGCCCCGCGCGCACATAACCTACCCCCCAATTTGGCAGTCCCCGGTTCGCAGAGCGAAAGCGCTGCCGAGTAGCTGTACCCGTTCCATGGAGCATTACAGGAGAGTCACATGAGCACGACCCAGCGATTGATCATATTCGACACCACATTGCGCGATGGTGAGCAAAGCCCCGGCGCATCGATGAACCGCGAGGAGAAGCTGCGCATTGCCAAGCAGCTTGAGCGTCTGCGTGTCGACGTGATCGAAGCTGGTTTCCCGGCCGCCTCCAACGGTGATTTCGAGGCGGTGAAGGCCATCGCCGCCGTGATCAAGGACTCGACCATCGCCGGACTTTGTCGCGCCAACGATCGCGACATCAGTCGCGGCATCGAGGCGCTAAAGCTGGCCAAGTCCTGGCGCATCCACACCTTTCTTGCCACCAGCGCCCTGCATATGGAGAAAAAGCTGCGCATGAGCCCGGACCAGGTCTACGAACAGGCCAAGCTCGCGGTGCGCTTTGCGCGCAAGCATTGCGGCGATATTGAGTTTTCGCCCGAAGATGCCAGCCGTTCGGATCCGGATTTCCTCTGCCGTGTATTGGAAGCCGTGATTGCGGAAGGTGCGACAACCATCAACATACCCGATACCGTCGGTTATGCGGTGCCGGAGCAGTTTGGCGAATTCATCCGCGACCTGCGCCGGCGCATTCCCAACTCGGACAAGGCGGTTTGGTCGGTGCATTGCCATAACGACCTTGGCATGGCGGTGGCCAATTCCCTGGCCGGGGTGACGATCGGCGGGGCCCGTCAGATCGAGTGCACCATCAACGGCCTCGGCGAGCGCGCCGGCAATACCTCGCTTGAAGAGGTGGTAATGGCGGTGAGGACGCGAAAGGACTTTTTCGACTTGGACACGCGAATCGATACCACCCAGATTGTTCCGGTGTCGCGCCTGGTATCGGGGATCACCGGATTTGTCGTGCAGCCGAATAAGGCCGTGGTCGGGGCAAATGCCTTCGCCCATGCCTCCGGCATCCACCAGGATGGGGTGCTCAAGGCGCGCAATACCTACGAAATAATGACGGCCGAGGACGTTGGCTGGAAGGCCAACAAGATTGTCCTTGGCAAGTTGTCGGGGCGCAATGCTTTCAAGCAACGCCTCAGGGAGCTGGGCATCGAACTCGAATCCGAGGAGATGGTGAACGCCGCCTTCCAGCGATTCAAGGACCTTGCAGACAAGAAATCGGAAATTTTCGACGAGGACATCCAGGCGCTGGTGTCCGATGAGTCGGTGACCGCCGAAAACGAGCATTGGAAACTGGTGCACATGACGCAGGCGAGCGGGATGGGCGAGCGTCCGCATGCCAGCGTCGTGGTAAATGAGGGTGGTGTCGAGCGGCGTGCCGATTCCGAGGGCGATGGACCGGTGGATGCGGTGTTCAAGGCGATAGAGTCACTGGCCAAGAGCGGTGCCGAACTACTGCTTTACTCGGTCAATGCGGTTACCCAGGGGACCGAGTCGCAGGGCGAGGTGACGGTACGCCTGTCGCGTGCCGGCCGCATCGTCAACGGTGTCGGAGCCGATACCGACATCGTGGTGGCTTCGGCAAAGGCCTATATTGCGGCACTGAACAAGGTCGAGAACAAGTCGGAGCGTGTCAATCCTCAGACATCGGAGTCAATCTGACGGATAAACCGGAAAATTCTCCAGCATGTGTTTCATGAAACCCGCGCCAGTCGCGGATTTCGGGCCGATGCGGCTGCGGGAAATGGCAATTGCATCGGCCCTTACCGGCCGCCCCGCGTGAGTCGTGCGTAGACCAGCGCCGCGCTAAAAAAAACCAGCGAGAGTAATACTTCTGTCAGGGCCAGTCCGCGCGAGAGACCTGCTTCGGACCAGGCGCGCACCGTTCCTTCGGTGAAATAGGCGAGGATAAGCATGGAACTCCACTGCAGCGTGTAGCGCCGGCCACGCAGCACGCCCATAAGCGCGCAAAGCAGTGGCAGCACCTTGAGTACAAGCCAGGATCCACCCGGACGCAGCGGGGCCAACCACAGTTCCCAGGCGAGACAAAGGAAAATCAGAACGATCAGGCTGGCGCAGGCGAAAATGTGCGCCGGGACGGTGAAGCGCGCCGTGGGGCCCTTCATGCGCGCGATTGCTTGAGGGCTGTTTGCGCGAGCCGCTGGCCAAGCGCGATGCATAGCTTCTTTTCCGTGGCGTCGAGCGCACGCTCGCCGTCCGCCCCGGCAAGATGGCTTGCGCCGTAGGGCGTCCCGCCCGAGCGCGTTGACATCAATTCCGCCTCCGTGTAAGGCAGTCCGACGATGAGCATGCCGTGATGCAGCAGCGGCAGCATCATCGACAGCAGCGTGCTTTCCTGGCCGCCGTGGATTGAACCGGTGGATGTGAAAACAGCCGCCGGCTTGCCGGCGAGGGCGCCCTTCATCCACTGACTTGCAGTTGTGTCCCAGAAATACCTCATCGGCGCCGCCATGTTTCCAAAGCGAGTCGGGCTGCCCAGGGCAAGACCGATGCACTCCTCCAGGTCAGCGCCGGTGCAATACGGCGCGCCGTTGTCGGGCACTGCGGGCGCGACCGCCTCGCTCAGCGCCGACACCGCAGGCACGGTTCGAAGGCGGGCGGCAACGCCATCAACCTGCTCAACGCCGCGGGCGATGCATTGCGCCATTTCACGCACGGCGCCGTGCCGGCTGTAATAAAGGATGAGGATGTCGGGCATGGCGTGATCGGGGGCGGGCTTGGCGGCATCTGCAAAGTACGCTGCTATTATACGGGCTCGCCTTTATCGCCCGACCGGGCCGGCTCCAAACGTGCGATCCCAACTACGACAGTTGCTGCGCTTTTCCTGGCATGTGCTGCGGCGTTTTAGTGACGACCAAAGCTTCCAACTCGCCTCCAGCCTGACATTTACCACGCTGCTGTCCCTGGTTCCGCTGGTCACCATTGCGCTGACGCTCATCTCCGCCTATCCGGTATTTGCCGGTCTCGCCGACCACTTGCAGTCGTTTGTACTGCAGAACCTGCTTCCCGAGGTTGGCGGCAAGATGATCTCGCGCTATGTCGAACAGTTCAGCGAGCGGGCCGGGCAGTTGACCGCGTTCGGCACGGCATTTCTGGGGATCACCGCTTTTATGCTGATGCTTACTATCGAGCGCGCCTTTAATTCCATATGGCGCGTGACACGCCCACGGCCGCCCGCGCAGCGCATCATGATGTACTGGGCGGTTCTGACGCTGGGGCCGATACTTATCGGCGCGAGTCTGTCCATTACATCTTATCTAGTGAGCGTTTCACTCGGAATTGCCAGGCAGATTCCCTTTGCCGCGGAAATCCTGCTGCGTCTTGTTCCGGTCGCACTGACCATCCTGGCGTTTTCGCTGATGTACTTCATCGTTCCCAACCGCCAGATGCGGGCGCGGGACGCGCTGGTCGGCGGCATTGCCGCCGGCTTGTTGTTCGAGCTGATGAAGCGCGGTTTCGCGCTCTATGTCACCAAGGTGCCCACCTATGCGATGGTCTACGGTGCATTTGCCAGCATCCCGATCTTCCTGCTGTGGATTTACCTGTCTTGGCTGGTGATCGTGCTGGGCGCCTGCATCGCCGCCGCAGTCCCGGACTATGCGTATCTGCGCGGCGCGGGCCGTCGTCCGGTGGGCGCGCAGTTTGCGGATGCGCTGGCGGTACTGCGCGGACTGGCACAGGCACAGCAGGCGGCGCAGGTCCTAAGCGTTGCGCAACTCGCCGCCGCTGCCGGATTGCCGCGGGACGAGACCGAGACGTTGCTGGAGCGATTGGCCGGTGCCGGCTGGGCGCTCAAGTCCTCGTCGGGTCGCTGGGCGCTTGCCTGTGATCCCGAGCGGGTGACCGTGGCACAGGTCTATAGAGAATTTGTCTTCCAGCCTGACGCGCTGGACGGGGTGTCGGGCGACGATGCACAAGAGGCGTTGCTGCGTGACCTTTCAGGTCGTCTCGACGGTGCGCTGGCGCATTCACTCAATATGCCCCTGAAGCGGCTGCTGACCGATTCCGCGGCTTAACTTAAACTCAGTTCACTGTACTGAAACGGTACAGCTCCAGTGACAGAGTCTGTTCCAGAAGTTGTGTTGTGCGTACGCGCTGATCGGGCTCGGCGAGGTGGAATTCACTCGCCGAAGCCAGGCTGCCGGGAAGTGCAAGGATTGCCGCGGCACGCCTTAACGCCGGGATTTCCGGCAACAGCAGCCCCGGCTTGGTGTCGGCTTCGTAACGCCCGGAGCTCGCAAGTTTCGCGATGGAAACCGGTTTGGCGTTGGGCGCAAGTTCCTCGAGCCCCAATTCCACGTGCTCCGGGCTCTCGGAGAGCACCCAGCGTACGACGCATATGTGCACGCGATCGCTGTCGCGGCTGCGCACCCCCAGTAATTCCCCCACTTGTACGGATTCGACCGGCCCGCTGACATGCATCAGGGCGAAACCACCCGGGCTTTCGTTGTTTACCATCCACTCGCTGGTCTGTATTCCACCATCGGGACCACTCTGGCTCAAGAAACGCCAGATGCCATGCAACCCGACGCAGATGTCTACGCGAGTCTGGCGGCGTAATCGGCTGTATTGGCGATTGGCAGAGCCCGTCCAGTAGCGCTCCAGCCGGCGCATCAGGCCTGTCGGCGCAAGTCTGGCTTCACCGGCATCGTGCGCGCCTGCCGGTTGTTCAAATTCTGCCCGTCCCGAGGCGTGATCGGCGAGACGCGAAGTATTGAGCACTAACTCGCCGGCGTTAATCTTGCCAGCGTGCTTAGGGGTGTTGCGTTTGCCCCATGCCGTGCCTGGCGCATCCCGTCCGGGCTGTATCAGGAAAAGTCCGTCCACGGGATCCTGCGGAACTGCGTCGATGAAGGTCGCCAGCTCGGCGTTGTCCGAGATGAACTTCAATACAACATCAAGTTCGCCCTGCATCAGCTTGTGCGGCCCGGCGAAGGAAAGTGTGAGGGCCTCGCGGTAAATTGCCAGCGGGCTGTCCTGCGGGCCGGATAGCTGGAGTTTTCCAATGTGATGTTGGCGTGCGATGCCAAACAGCTGGTGCATTTCCAGCCAGACCATCGGTGGTGCCGGGGCGTAAATGCGATGGGCAAGAATCAGCCGGCGCGCCAGCATCTGCAGTGCGCGCGTTACCGGCAGGTGCAGTCGCCGTGCCATCCCGAAGCGAAACCAGCGCTGGGCAAGTTCGCTTACTGCGAGTTTGTAAGCGTAGGCAAATTCGCTTAGCAGATCATCGATCAACCGCGCGACTGCGCGTGTTTTGGGTTGCAGCGGGACATGTGCGCCGGCGATCTGCGCATCCAGATCGGGAAGCAGTTGTTCGGTTGCATCCCGCAAAAGCGCGGTAAGCACCAGCCGTTCGCGCAGTGGGGTGCGGCTGCGATTGAGTGCGGTCACCTGTTCTGCTATGCAGCGACCCGTCTCAACGGCATTGTTCGCCGGCAGCGAGGCCAGCCAATCCTGGGTTTCGGCGACCGAAAGCGCAAAGCGCCGGCTCGGATGGGAGGCGATGGCGGGAAGCGTGAGGAGCGGCGGCATGTTCGGCTAAAATGACGGTGTCTGTATGGTAGATGGTTTTGCTATTGTGGAATGTCGCAACTCCCGTGCCATCGTATATTTATGACCGTGACATATTCCCTGTTTTTAAAAAAACACATTAAATCAGTCGGTTAATCTGTCTTTGCTACTGCGGTTCCGAGCCGCAGTCTCGCGGCATTTTATGCCCCTGTTCGAAAGGACCTTTGATGCCAGACGGACTCGTTTCCCGCAAACCCATTCCCCGCCGCGAGCGCCTTATCTGTGCCCTTGACTTGCCGCGTACAGAGGAGGCCAGGGCGTTTGTCGAACTTCTGGGTGACTCCGTGGAGTTCTACAAAGTTGGACTTGAGCTGTTTATGGCCGGTGGCTACTTTGAGCTGATTGACTGGCTTGTCGCCCGCAAAAAGAAAGTTTTCGTCGACCTTAAATTCTTTGACGTGCCGGAGACTGTTCGGGCGGCAGTGCGGGGATTACGACACCGCGGTGTCACTTTTGCGACAGTCCATGGCAACCAGGCGGTAATGGAGGCGGCGGGTGCCGAGAAGGGGGATGTCAAGATTCTCGCAGTGACGGTACTTACCAGCCTCGATCGCGCTGACCTTGATGACCTCGGTTTTGCCTGCGATGTGCAGCAACTTGTGTTGTCGCGGGCACGACGCTGCCTTGCGGCCGGGTGTGACGGCGTAATATCGTCCGGGCTTGAGGCACCGGCGCTCAAGGGGGAACTGGGCGAAAGGGTGATGGTGGTGACACCGGGGATTCGACCGGTGGAGAACCGGCCGGCGGACGACCAAAAACGCACGGTCGATGTGGCACAGGCCTTTGCCAATGGCGCCGACTATATCGTGGTTGGCCGGCCGATCCGCCAGGCCGTCGACCCTCGCGCCGCGGCAGAAGCGATTCAGACAACCATCGCCGGCATCTTCAAGACGTGAGTCGACTGCGGTCAGCTTAACTTGCCGTCGTAACGCCAGTTCGTCTTCCAGGCCGCCTGCACCGCGTTTGGGTACTCCGGGCGCCCGAGGCTGCCGTTGTAACGGCCGAGGGCGCGATAGTAGTCGCCTTTTTCGATATCCAAGTAGTGCCGCAGGATGACACAACCGTAACGAAGATTAAGGCGCAGGCTGAAAAGGTTGTCGTTTTTCTTGCCGATAATTCCAACCCAGAAGGGCATTACCTGCATGAAGCCGCGTGCCCCGGCGCTCGATACGGCGTATTTTTTGAAACCACTCTCGACCTGTATTAATCCGAGCACCATCTGTGGATCAAGGCCGGCACGACGCGCTTCGTAGTGCACGGCGGCAAGAAAGTCCGTGCGCGTCTTGCGGTCCGGAATGCGGCGCAGCAACCGCACCGACATGTCGGCAAGCCATTTTCGGCCGTCCTCCGATCGTTCAAATTGCAGGGAAACCGGTGCGCGGTCGGCGATATCGGCTGACATCGCCGCTTGCACGCTTGCGGCGAGCCGCTCGTATTGTTGGGCGCCGGCTAGCGCTGCAAGCGGCAACCAACCCAGGGCCAACGTCAAGGCAAGGAGCAGGCGTGGCATCAACCGGGTTTTAGCCTGTCCAAAATTTCTGCGGCGGTAAGCGCGGTTGCCGAACGGTCGCGACGGTGCTGATACTCAAGCTTGCCCTCCTTGAGACCGCGTTCGCCGATCGTGACGCGATGCGGGATGCCGATCAACTCCATGTCTGCGAACATCACTCCGGGCCTCTCGTCGCGGTCATCTAGCAATACTTCAAGGCCGGCGGCGCACAAATCGTCGTGGAGTTTGTCGCAGGCCTCGCGTATCGCCGCGCTTTTCTTGTAGCCGATGGGCACGACCGCGACCTGAAAAGGTGCTATCGAATCCGGGAAGATGATCCCGCGATCATCATGACCCTGCTCAATTGCGGCGGCGACGATGCGGGTGATGCCTATGCCGTAACAGCCCATTTCGGCAGGACGCTGCTTTCCGGTTTCGTCGAGAAAATTGCACTTAAGCGCTTCGGAATATTTCGTGCGCAACTGGAAAATGTGGCCCACTTCAATGCCGCGGCACAACTCAAGCGTGCCGTTGCCGTCGGGGGACGGATCGCCGGCGACAACATCGCGGATGTCGGCAACCAGCGCGGGTTCGGGAAGGTCGCGGCTCCAGTTGGTGTCGCGTAAATGGTAGTCCGCCTCGTTTGCACCGCAGACAAAATCGCTCATCGCGGCAACGGTGCGGTCGGCGATTACCTTGACCGATTTTCCCGCGCCGACCGGGCCGATGTAGCCGGGTTCGCAGCCCATATGCTCGCGTATTTCCGCCTCTGTGGCGAAGCGAAACGGGGCGAGGCCCGGAATCTTGGCAGCCTTCACTTCGTTCAGGTTGTGGTCGCCGCGCAGCAGCAGCAGGTGGAACTGTATGGTCTCCAATCCTTCTTCCTGCCGTACCAGGGCAATCGCCTTCACCGAACGGTTAAGCGGCATTCCAAGCAGCGCAGTCACGTCCTCGCAGGTCTTCTTCCCCGGCGTCGGAACTTTGGTCATCTTGGCGGAGCCCGGCGCGCGCACGCCTGAGGGGGCGAGTGCCTCGGCCAGTTCGACGTTGGCGGCGTAGTCGGATTCCGGGCAATACGCGATCGCGTCCTCGCCGGAGTCGGCCAATACGTGGAACTCATGGGATCCGGTGCCTCCGATCGATCCGGTGTCGGCAGCTACAGCACGGAACTGCAGCCCCAGACGTGAAAAAATGCGCGTATAGGCATCAAACATGCTGTCATATTCGCGTTGCAGGTCGCCGTAGCTCGCGTGAAACGAGTAGCCATCCTTCATGACGAACTCCCTCCCGCGCATGACGCCAAAGCGCGGTCGGCGCTCATCGCGAAATTTTGTTTGTATCTGGTAGAAATTCACCGGCAGCTGGCGGTAACTCTTCAGTTCATTGCGGGCGATGTCGGTGATGACTTCTTCCGAGGTCGGCTGGATGACAAAGGCCCGGTCGTGACGGTCCTTGAAGCGCAACAACTCGGGCCCGTAGGCTTGCCAGCGCCCGGATTCCTGCCACAGTTCCGCCGGTTGGACCACCGGCATGGCCAGTTCAATCGCGCCAGCCCGGTTCATTTCCTCGCGCACAATGGCTTCGACTTTGCGCACCACCCGAAGCCCCATGGGCATTTGGGTATAGATGCCGCCGGCAAGTCGGCGAATCAGTCCCGCGCGCACCATGAGTTGGTGGCTGATGAGTTCGGCGTCTGAGGGCGCTTCTTTAAGCGTGGAGAGAAAAAACTGCGAAACGCGCATGGGAGGGTATCTGGGCGGTAAAGCCGCAATTTTACTTTAACTGCGATGGGTGGCACGGTTCCCGCCGTTCTTTCAATACGGCCTGAATTGTGGAAGAATCAGGCAAAGACTTTTTGCAGGAATTGACATGCTTGACCGTGAAGGCTACCGCCCTAACGTCGGCATCATTATTTGTAACGCGAGGAACGAGGTTTTCTGGGGTAAAAGGGTTCGCGAACACTCCTGGCAGTTTCCGCAGGGCGGAATCAAGCATGGCGAAACGCCGGAGCAGGCGATGTACCGCGAACTGCATGAAGAGGTCGGATTGATGCCCGATCATGTCAGGATCCTTGGACGAACCCGCAACTGGTTGCGTTACGAAGTGCCGTCACATTGGGTGCGCCGGGAATGGCGCGGTTCATACCGTGGCCAGAAACAAATATGGTTCTTGCTGCGGCTGGTCGGGCGCGACAGCGATGTGTCCTTGCGCGCCTGTGAGAAGCCGGAATTCGATGCCTGGCGCTGGCATGAATACTGGATTCCCTCGGACGCGGTGATTGAATTCAAGCGCGATGTTTATCAACAGGCGTTGTCGGAACTGGCGCGCTATCTGGGGCGTGAGGACGTGCGTCCCGCCAAGCGGGACCCTCCTCGGGTTGCCGACGGAAGTTAGCGCACCGGGTAGCGCGGGCCCAGTGCCGGTACGACGGACGCGGCCAGATGGCGGTCTCGACCGGATTACAAGGTATGTCTTGACAGCCGGAAACCCGGTTCAATATACTCTTCCAATGATTTAGATTAAGTCTAAATCATGAAAATTTCATCAACCGAAGGAGACTGCAATGCAACTCAAAGGATCAAAAACCCAGGAAAGCCTGAAAGCAGCGTTTGCCGGGGAATCGCAGGCAAACCGCCGCTACTTGTACTTCGCAGCCAAGGCTGATGTGGAAGGCCAGAATGATGTCGCGGCGGTGTTCCGTTCCACGGCTGAGGGCGAAACAGGCCATGCCCACGGGCATCTTGAGTATCTGGAAAGTTGCGGCGACCCGGCGACAGACCTGCCCATTGGCAGTTCGCGCAACAACCTCAAGGCGGCAATTGCCGGCGAAACGCACGAGTACACTGACATGTACCCGGGCATGGCCAAAACCGCGCGCCAGGAAGGGTTCGATGAAATTGGCGACTGGTTTGAGACCCTGGCCAAGGCCGAACGGTCCCATGCCAACCGTTTCCAGAAAGCCCTCGACGCGCTGGTCGATTGAGGTAAGCGATTGGTGCAAGTAGTGCACTGACTTCGCGGGTTGAGAGCATTGTTTCAATGCGATTCAACCTGCGAAGCGTTCCCTTTTATCAGGAATTGATCCGATGGCCTCACGTGAAGGCAGTCTCGAGGCGCCGACAAGGCACCCGATCGACTGGAATTCCCCCGATTTTTACAACGAGGAAAAGCTTTTAGACGAGCTGCATCGCGTCTACGACATTTGTCACGGCTGCCGTCGTTGTGTGAGTCTTTGCACTTCTTTCCCCACCCTGTTCGACCTGATCGACGAGGGCAAGACCGGGGAGATGGACGGAGTGGAGAAAAAAGACTACTGGAAGGTTGTGGACCAGTGTTACCTCTGCGATCTTTGTTACATGACCAAATGTCCCTACGTTCCCCCGCATGAATGGAACGTCGATTTTCCGCACCTGATGCTTCGCGGCAAGGCGATCAAGTTCAAGAAGGGCGAGGTAAGCTTCAGGGACAAGCTGCTCTCATCGACCGATGCCATTGGCAAACTCGCCGCCATACCGGTGGTGGCGCAGACGGTCAATGCGGTGAACCGCAACCATACGGCGCGCGCGCTTATGGATGGCGCCCTTGGCGTCCACAAGGACAGGAAGTTGCCCGAGTACAGCCCGACGCGGTTTCGCGCAACGGCAGGCAAGAGCAGCGACCATCAGGTGCGCGATGGCAAGAATACCCCGGGTAAAGTGGCGATCTATGCCACCTGCTATGTGAACTTCAACGAGCCGGGAATCGGGCACGACTTGCTCAAGGTGCTCGAACACAATGAAATTCCCTTCGTGCTGGTGGAAAAGGAAGCCTGTTGCGGCATGCCCAAGCTCGAGCTCGGTGATCTGGATGCGGTAGGGCGGCTCAAGGCGGTTAATATTCCGCCGCTAGCGGCGCTTGCCAGGCAAGGGTACGCAATTCTTACTGCCGTACCCTCCTGCACGCTGATGTTTAAATCCGAACTGCCCCTGCTTTTCCCCGGGGACGCCGACGTCAAGGCGGTATCGCAGGCGATGTTTGACCCGTTTGAATACATGGTCCTGCGCAACCGGGATGGCTTGCTCAAGACAGACTTCAAGACACCGCTGGGCAAGGTGTCGTATCACATTCCCTGTCATTCCCGTGTCCAGAATGTCGGTCAAAAGACGCGTGAAATGCTGCAACTGGTGCCGGGGACGCAAATCACCACCGTCGAGCGCTGTTCAGGTCACGACGGCACCTGGGGGGTGAAGACGGAATATTTCGACAATTCGATGAAAATAGGGCGCCCGGTATTCAAGGCAATGGCCGCGCCCGATCCTGATTACATTAGTTCGGATTGCGCAATTGCGGCGCGCCACATTGAGCAGGGGATGGGGGAAACCCGCGCGCAAAAGGAACATCCGCTTTCCCTCATTCGCATTGCCTATGGACTTTGAAGAGATGATGACCATGCCCAAGATTGAACGCTCCAGCCTGCTTACGCTAGAGGCCTACTCGCGCGAGCGCAAGGCGTTTCGCGCCAAGGTGCTGGCGCACAAGAAAAATCGCAAGGTTGCCCTGGGTGGCCACGTGACGCTGATTTTCGAGGACGAGCTGACAATTCGCTACCAGATCCAGGAGATGCTCAGGGTCGAGCGGATTTTTGAAGAAGAGGGCATTGCCGACGAACTGCAGGCCTATACGCCGCTCATTCCGGATGGGCGTAACTTCAAGGCAACCATGATGGTCGAGTACCCCGATCCGGTTGAACGTGCGGAAGCGTTGGCGAAACTGATCGGCATCGAGGATCGAGTCTGGGTGCAGGTGGAAGGTTGCGAACGGGTTTTTGCGATTGCCGATGAAGATCTCGACCGTGAAAATGACGAGAAAACGTCGTCGGTGCATTTTCTGCGCTTTGAATTGACCGAGGAAATGGTACAGGCGCTCAAATACGGGGTGGCCATTGCAATGGGTATTGACCATCCCCGCTATCAGGCCCTTGTTGATGCGGTGCCAGAGCATATTCGTGCTTCGCTGGTGCAGGATCTGGCCTAAGGGCATGCGTTGGTTCGTTGCGATGCTTGCATTGTGGGGCGGGATCGCGCAAGCCCAGCCGGCCCCCCCCCTGCGCTTCGAAGAAGACTATGAAACCAAGGGCTGGACGGAAATAACGGCAGAAATTCCGCCTTACCCCAAGTCCGGGAAGTTGATCCCTTTCAAGGTCACAGCTTCCAATTTTGAATTTTTTGTCGACGCGGATTCGCTCAGTGTCGCCAAAGATGGTGTCGTGCGATTTACCCTTGTGGCGAAGGGGGCGGGCGGGGGTGAGAACGTGACCTACGAGGGCATTCGCTGCAGCACGCGCGAGCGCCGCACCTATGCTTTTGGGCGTCCCGACCAATCCTGGTCAAAAGCGCGCAGCAATGCGTGGACCTTGTTTGATGCTGCCGGAAGGATTCCGCAATACATCACCCTTGCGAGCGACTATTTCTGTCCCGGTGGAACCATAATCCGCGACCCTAAAGAGGGCATTGACGCATTGCAGTGGGGCCATCCCCGGGCGCGCCGCTAGAGTTTGGCCCGGCGAAGTGCGGCCCGCCAACCGCCATTCCGCGGAGAGTCGCTGCTTAGAGTATTACGAGGTTGTCGCGGTGAATCAGTTCCGGCTCACCGACGTAGCCGAGGATTGATTCGATATCCATCGAGGAACTACCGGCGATACGCCGAGATTCCGCGGAGCTGTAATTGACCAGGCCGCGTGCGATATCCCTGGCGTCCGCGCCAATGCAGGCAACCACGGCGCCGCGCTCAAATTCACCTACGATCCCTTTTACGCCGATCGGCAGAAGACTCTTACCCTGACCTACAAGGGCGCGTGCCGCCCCGTCATCCAGGATCAGGCGACCGCTCACCTGCAAATGGTCCGCCAGCCACTGCTTGCGAGCGGCAAGCGGCGTGGTTTCCGCGACCAGGAGTGTACCGATAGCCTCGCCCGAGGCGAGGCGGGTCAGCACATTGACCTGGCGGCCGGAGGCGATCACCGTGCATGCGCCCGAACGCGCGGCTCGCTTTGCCGCAAGCACTTTGGTCAGCATTCCGCCTCGCGCGATTTCGCTTGCTGCGCCGCCGGCCATTTTCTCCAGCCGCGCGTCCGTCGCGTCGGCTTTGGGAATGAGCGTTGCTGTCGCGTCAACCCTCGGGTCGGCGGAAAAAAGGCCTTCTTGATCGGTAAGGATGATGAGCGCTTCCGCTTCGACCAGGTTGGTAACCAGGGCGCCGAGCGTGTCGTTGTCGCCGAAGCGGATTTCATCGGTTACGACAGTATCGTTTTCATTGATGACCGGGATGACGCCCAACGAGAGAAGCGTTAGCAGCGTTGATCGGGCATTGAGGTAGCGCTGTCTGTCGGCGAGGTCCGCATGGGTAAGCAATACTTGCGCGGCTCGCAGGCCGTGTTCACTGAAGCACGATTCATATACCTGTATCAGTCCCATCTGGCCCACCGCGGCGGCCGCCTGGAGCTCGTGCATTGCGTGGGGCCGGCGCGACCAGCCCAGGCGTTGCATGCCCTCGGCAATGGCGCCGCTTGAGACGAGAACCACTTCCCGCCCGCCACGCACCAAGGTTGCGATTTCACCCGCCCACTGGGCGATGGCGGCCTTGTCCAGTCCATTGCCACCATTGGTGACCAAAGCGCTTCCGACCTTGACGACAATTCGCTTTGCCGTGGCGAGGCTCATTCTCTCGGCACTCCCGTTTGCTCAAGATGGCGCATGACCGCCTGCGTCAGTTCCTTGCAGCCATCACCGGTGAGCGCCGAAATCTGGAAACACTCGCCTTTCCAGCGCAGTTTTTTCAGGATGCTTTTTACTGCCACGGCGCGCGCGTCATCGTCGAGCATGTCGACCTTGTTGAGCACCAGCCAGCGCGGCTTCTTGTAGAGCGCTTCGTCATATTTCTTCAGCTCGCTTGCGAGCGCCTTGACCTCGTGCGCCGGGTCGGTTTCCCCGTTTATGGGGGCGATATCGACCAGATGCAGCAACAAGCGCGTGCGTGCCAGGTGGCGCAGAAACTGGTGTCCCAGGCCCGCGCCTTCCGCGGCCCCCTCGATCAGGCCGGGGATGTCGGCGACGACAAAACTGCGGTCAGGCGTGACGCTGACCACGCCGAGATTGGGGTGCAATGTGGTGAAGGGGTAGTCGGCAACCTTGGGCTTGGCGCTCGAGACGGCACGGATAAATGTGGATTTGCCGGCGTTGGGCATGCCCAAAAGCCCGATGTCCGCGAGCACTTTAAGTTCCAGGTTGAGTTCCCGGGTTTCGCCTTCGTCGCCAGGCGTGAATTGGCGCGGTGCACGGTTGGTGCTCGATTTGAAATTGAGATTGCCGAGCCCCCCCTTTCCGCCGCGGGCAATCAGCGCCAGTTGGCCGTGCTCGGCCAGATCGGCAACCAGTTCCCCGGTGTTCCGGTCCGAAACGACGGTGCCAACCGGCATGCGCAGGGTGATGTCATCGGCGCCCTTGCCGTTGCAGTCGGAACCTCGACCTTTTTCTCCGTTCTTGGCGCGGTGAATGCGAGCGAATCGGTAATCGACGAGGGTATTGATGTTGCGATCGGCGATTGCGTAGACACTGCCTCCGCGCCCCCCGTCCCCGCCGTCCGGGCCGCCCTTGGGAATGAATTTTTCACGCCGGAACGAGGCGGCACCGTCCCCGCCCTTGCCGGCGTGGACTTCGATTCTCGCCTCGTCTATGAATTTCATGTCTGTATGGTGGAGTGGGGTGATGGGCCGGTATGTTCTCTGGCCTTTGCGCGGCTAATCATGCATTGCGCCGGTGGAAACAAAAAAGCCCCGTCGCATCGACAGGGCTTTTTATGCGGCGCGCGCAGATCAGGCTGTAACGATGCTTACGATGTTCCGTCCGGCTGGGCCCTTGACGCCGAAGGCCACTTTTCCAGCGACCTTGGCAAACAGGGTGTGGTCTTTGCCCATCCCGACGTTGAACCCGGGATGGATTCGCGTGCCACGCTGGCGAACGATAATTTCGCCGGCGTTGACGGCTTGACCGCCGTAGCGCTTTACGCCGAGACGTTTGGACTGGGAATCGCGACCGTTACGGGAACTGCCGCCTGCCTTTTTATGTGCCATGAGTTTCTCTCCTTAGGGCGAAGTCGTGCCGACTAGGCCGAAATCCCGGTGATCTGCAATTCCGTGTAGGCCTGGCGGTGACCTTGGTGCTTTTGATAGTGCTTGCGGCGGCGTAATTTGAAAATCTTGACCTTGTCGCCGAGCCCGTGGGAAACCACTGTCGCCTTGACGGCAGCGCCGCTGAGGAGCGGGGCGCCAACCTTCACGTTGTCGCCTTCGCCGACCATCAGAACCTGGTCAAGTACGACCTCACTGCCGACTTCCGCCGTCAGTTTTTCTACCTTGAATTTTTCGCCGGCAGCAACGCGATACTGCTTACCACCAGTCTTGACGACCGCATACATGTGCGACTCCAAACTATATTGCAGGAAACCAAACATTATACAGGAAGTATGGCAACAAGGTCAAAGTGTGCTGTGCTATGCTCTGTGCGCTGAAATAACCCACAATTTTATAAAATTTATGCTTTCAACTCAGGGCGTTAGCCCGGCCCTGGACGCGGTGCGAAAACTCATTGGTGCCGATATGCAGGCGGTGGACCTGCTGATTCGGCGGCGCCTGGATTCGGACGTTGTTCTTATCAGCCAGATCTCTGAGTACATCATTGCCGGTGGCGGGAAGCGCCTCAGGCCGGCCCTGGTCCTTCTGGCGGCGGGCGGCCTTGGCTACCGCGGTCAAGATCATCATGAACTTGCCGCGGTGGTGGAGTTTATCCACACCGCCACACTGTTGCACGACGATGTGGTCGATGAATCCGAGTTGCGTCGCGGCCGGGATACCGCCAACGCCCGGTTCGGCAACCCGGCCAGCGTGCTGGTCGGGGACTTCCTTTACTCGCGGTCGTTTCAGATGATGGTCGGCCTGAGCAATCTTCGCGTACTGGAGGTTCTGGCGGATGCGACAAATATCATCGCGGAGGGGGAAGTCATGCAACTACTCAATGTGCATGACGCCGATGTCGATGAGGCCCGTTACCTTGAGGTGGTTCGTCGCAAGACGTCCAAGCTGTTTGAGGCGGCAGCCCGGCTCGGGGCGATTATCGGTGGAGCGTCCCAACCGGTGGAGGAGGGTTTGTCCCGCTACGGTGCGCATCTGGGCACTGCTTTTCAGTTGCTTGACGACGTGCTCGATTACTCCGGGGATCTGGAGCAGACCGGCAAGAATCTTGGGGACGATCTTAACGAAGGCAAGCCCACCCTTCCCCTGATACACGTCATGTTGCGCGGAACCGCCGAGCAGGTGCGGGTTGTGCGCGATGCGATCGAGAAAGGCGGCCGGGATTCCTTTGACGAGGTATTGGCGGCGATACACTCGACCGGGGCGCTTGACTACTCCCGCAATCAGGCAAGGCGCGAAGCGCAGATGGCGTGTGCGGCGATTGCCGTGCTGCCGGAGTCAGCATTCAAGGATTCTTTGGTAGAATTAGCATCCTTTGCGGCGGAACGTGACCACTGACCGATCGCGCTGAGGGTATCTGTATCAAGTAAGCAAGGTTTGTGCGTGTTTGCAGTTGGATTTCTCGGGGTGTAGCTCAGCCTGGTAGAGTACTGCGTTCGGGACGCAGGAGTCGGAGGTTCGAATCCTCTCACCCCGACCAGGGATATCCGTTTGTTTTCCGCATATGAATGGCGCTTGCGGGATAACCCGCCGTGGCGTGGCAAGCGTCCGCAGGCAATCTCGCCGGAGTTCCCCAAATTGAGCAAGCTACTCCTCCTTATTCTGGCAGCGGCCGTCCTCTACCTGTTGGTAAAGGGGTTTGGCCGCAAGGCGTCGGCACGAAAGCCGGAGGCGCATGCCTCGACTGAAGGCGAGCGCATGGTCGGTTGTGCTCATTGCGGTGTCAACCTGCCCCAGATCGAGGCGCTCAAAGAGGGTGGGGCGTATTTCTGCGGAGAGGCGCACCGCAGACTCGGGCCGCGTTGAGCCGTCCCCTCATGCGAACCGCTGACTGGCGGTATCCGGAGGAGCAGCGACCAGACTCTTTCTGGGTTTCGCTTCGTTACTTCAATATTTATCGCCTGCTTGTGGCGGGGATGTTCCTGCTGGCAGTGCTGGTCTTTGAGGACGCGCTCAATTTCGGCACCTACTCGCTGAGCCGTTTTACCTACGTCAGCATGGGCTATCTCATGCTCGCGGTGGCGTATCAACTGTTGCTTGAGCGCTATCGGGCTTACTTTGACCTGCAACTTTCGCTGCAGGTGATAACGGATATCGTGGCAACAGTGTTGCTGATGAATGCCTCGAGCGGCATGCGCAGCGGACTTGGCGTAATGCTGCTCATTTCCCTCGCCGCCGCTGCGTTGGTCAGCAAGCGCAAGCTGATGTTGTTTTACGCCGCCCTTGCGTCGATAGCAGTATTACTCGAACAGGCGTTCTGGGTTCTTGTTTATGATCAGACAACGGCAGGATTTGTGCAGCCCGGCCTGTTGTCAATTGGCTATTTTGCCACGGCCCTGATAACGAACCAGCTGGCGCAACGGGTCATTACCAACGAGAGGCTGGCCCGCCAGCGGGGCATCGACCTTGCCAACCAGCTTCGTATCAACCAACTGGTCATACAGGACGTGCAGGATGGCGTGCTGGTGGTCGACAACAACGGTCTTGTGCGCCAAAGCAATCCGCAGGTGACGATGCTGTTGGGTGGAGCCACCCCGGAACTGGCGCAGGTCGAGGATTATTCGCACGAGCTGGCGGCCCTGCTGCTCGATTGGCGCCGCGGCGGGGCGTCCCGCAATACGCTCAGGCACGTCGAAAGCGGAAAACTGGTGCGAGCCCGGTTTGTCGAGGCCGGCATCGAAGGGGGCAGTTTTACACTTGTTTTCCTTGATGACATGTCGCGCCTGCAGGAGCAGGCGCAGCAATTGAAACTGGCGGCCCTGGGGCGTCTGACCGCGAATATTGCGCACGAGATCCGCAATCCCCTTTCGGCGATCACACATGCCAGCGACCTCCTGTGTGAGGAGCAACGTGCCGAAGGGCAGGCGCGTCTTACCGCGATCATTCGCGACAATGCCCAGCGCCTGGACCGGATGGTTCGCGATGTGCTTGAACTCTCCCGGCGCGACCGGGTGCAACCGGAAGCTCTTGATATCGGTGTGTTCCTGCCGTCATTTGTGCAAGAGTTCGTCGCGCAGGAGGGAATTGCCGAGGATTGCATTGAGCTCGATCTGGTCGAGGGCGCCGTTGTGGAGACGGATCCTGTCCATCTGCACCAGGTCATATGGAACCTGCTGCGCAACGCGACGCGTCACTGCCGCAGTCAACCGGGCAGCGTGAGAGTGCAGGTTTTGCGCCATTTGAATCGGGTAGAATTGCACGTGTCAGACGATGGCACGGGGGTTGCCCGTGAATTGCAGGCGCAACTGTTCGAGCCCTTCTTCACCACCTACAGCGGAGGCACCGGGCTCGGTTTGTATATCGCCCGGGAATTGTGTGCGGCGAATGGTGCCGTGCTGGATTACATAGACCGGGGCCCGGGCGCCCAATTCAGGATCCAATGGCCGTCACATCGACAGTAAAATCCCAGGAGCGGCGTGGCCCGGGGCTTGCGTCCACCGTGCTCGTGGTCGATGACGAGGCGGATATTCGCGAACTCCTGGAGCTGACGCTTGTCCGCATGGGGCTGGGCGTGGACAGCGCCGGCACGGTGGGCGAGGCCAAGCGCCTCTTGGGGTTGCGTGAGTACGATCTGTGCCTGACCGACATGCGCCTGCCCGACGGGGAGGGAATTGAGCTGGTGCGTCACATATCGACAGCATGCGTTGATACCCCGGTGGCCGTAATTACCGCTTACGGCAGCACCGAAAGCGCGGTCGCCGCACTCAAGGCGGGCGCATTCGATTACCTGTCCAAGCCGATATCGCTCGACCAGTTGCGCAGCTTGATCAAATCGGCGCTGGCGTTGCCTGTTACCCCCAAGGGCGCGGTGGACTCTCCCTCCGGGCGCCGTTTGCTGGGGAGCAGTCCGCCAATCGCGCAGGTGCGGGCGATGATCGAAAAATTGTCTCGCAGCCAGGCGCCCGTCTACCTTTCCGGTGAATCGGGCAGCGGGAAGGAACTCGCGGCGCGATTAATCCATGAAAACGGCGCGCGGGGCGGAAAATCCTTCGTCCCGGTCAACTGTGGCGCCATCCCGGAAAATTTGATGGAAAGCGAATTCTTTGGCTACAAGAAAGGTGCCTTTACCGGCGCGGAGGCGGATCGGGATGGTTTTTTCCAGGCGGCCAGCGGCGGCACATTGTTTCTCGATGAAGTCGCCGACTTGCCGCTCGCCATGCAGGTAAAACTGTTGCGGGCGATCCAGGAAAAAGGCGCCCGCAAGGTCGGTGCGACCAACGAGGACCCGGTGGACGTGCGCCTGATCTGTGCTACCCACCAGAATCTGGCAAGTTGTGTTGAGGCAGGAAAATTCCGCCAGGACCTTTACTACCGGCTAAATGTCATCGGTTTGCACCTGCCTCCCTTGCGCGAATGCCGTGAGGACATTCCGCTACTCGCCGCAGCGATTCTGGAGCGACTTGCCGGTTCGGCGGGAGCGTCACCCCACCGTCTGAGCCAGGCGGCGGTCGCCGCGCTGCAGCAATATGATTTTCCCGGGAACGCGCGAGAGTTGGAGAACATACTGGAGCGCGCCGTTGCGCTGGCGGCGTCCGAGCAGATCGAAGTCGAGGACCTGCAGCTTGCCGAAACCGCGGTTGCCGCGGAACCGTCCGGTCCTGGCGCAAAGTGGCCGCTGCAAGACTATCTTGATCGCCTGGAGCGTGAGGCGATTCTGGAAGTCTTGGACAAAACGCGCTTTAACCGCACCGCTGCCGCCAAGCTTCTTGGCATCACTTTCCGGGCGCTGCGTTACCGGATGGAGCGCCTTGACATACGCTAGAGCACGATTTCCCCGGCATGGCTAGCGCTACGGTTGGCGAAATTGACGATGCCGGACGCGCCGGCGGTGTGATCTGGGTCCCCTCCCCCAATTTTGACGCCCGCCCCCCGAATGCCGGCATAAGCCTGCTGGTCGTACACAACATAAGTCTGCCGCCGGGTGAGTTCGGTGGTGATGGCATTGTCCGCCTATTTTGCAATACGCTCGATTACGCCGCCCATCCTTACTTTGAAACCCTGCGTGGCCTGTGCGTCTCATCGCATTTCCTGGTCAGGCGCGGAGGCGAACTGCTGCAATTTGTTTCATGCCTCGACCGTGCCTGGCATGCCGGCCTGTCCAACTGGCGCGGCAGGGACCGCTGCAACGATTTTTCGATTGGGGTGGAACTCGAAGGGGTGGATGAACTGCCGTACGCCGATGCCCAGTACGAAACGCTGGCACATTTGACGCGCGTCTTGCGCCGACGTTACCCGATCCTAGACCTGGCGGGGCACTCGGACATCGCTCCCGGTCGCAAGAGCGACCCTGGTGGGGCATTTGACTGGCCGCGTTACCGTCGCGCATTGTCCGACACTTAGGGCGTGCCAACGTGCCACACAACTGTGTGGCGCCCCCCCTTCTTTTGTGTTGCCGTGCCGCAGCCCCGGCGCGCCATCGGCTTCGCCGATTCCCCTGTTCAATTCACACGCTGTCCACAGCCTATCCACAAAAAAACCTTGCATATACATAATTCCACCACTAGAATTAGTTGCAAGGTCTTGGTGAGATACTATATATTGTGGTTCGCGGGGAGTGTGGCGCGAGCAAACGTTCGGCTAGCAACGGGGCTGTCGGGCAGTGTGCGGTGTTCATCCCCAGCTTCTAATGAGTCACAAGCGCTAGGAAAAGAGGAGACCGCGTATGCAAATTGCTGCTGATGTCGCAACACCCACTCCTGCCTCGGGCACGAGTCTCCCACTTGACTCTACCGGTCTGCAGTCCCCGTTCTCGCAGTACAAAGTTATTCGCCGCAATGGCGCCGTGGTCGGCTTTGAGCCGGGCAAAATTTCGGTTGCCGTAACCAAGGCTTTTCTCGCCATCAACGGCGGACAAGGCGCGGCTTCGGCCCGTGTCCGCGAACTGGTTGTGAATATGACCGAAGGCGTCGTCAGCGCCTTGGTGCGCCGCCAGCCCGCAGGCGGGACCTTTCATATTGAAGACATCCAGGATCAGGTAGAGTTGTCCTTGATGCGCTCGGGCGAACATGAAGTCGCTCGGGCCTATGTCCTGTATCGCGAACAACGCTCCAAGGCGCGCGCCCAGGAAAAAGCGCAGCACAAACCCACCACTGAATCGCGGATAAACGTGCTCGAGCACGGCCAGAAGCGTCCGCTCGACATGGATCGCCTTACCGGCCTGGTGCAATCGGCCTGCGAGGGACTGGGTGCCGCGGTCGATGCCAGCCACATACTCCAGGAAACGCTGAAGAACCTGTATGACGGCGTTCCGATGGACGAAGTGCGTAAGTCGGCGGTGCTGTCCTCGCGCGCCCTGATTGAAAAGGACCCGGCTTACAGCTATGTCACCTCGCGACTCCTGCTGAACACCATTCGTCATGAGGTGCTTGGAGAGGATGTTTCCCAGGCGGAAATGAAAAAGCGTTATGCCGAGTATCTGCCGCAGTTCATCAAGATGGGTATAAAGGCGGAATTGCTCGACCCCAGGCTGGGCACCTTCGATGCCAAGAAACTGGGCAAGGCGCTGGACGCGAGTCGTGACCTGCAATTCGGCTACCTTGGCTTGCAGACGCTATACGACCGCTATTTCCTACACGTCAGCGACAGGCGCATCGAACTTCCGCAGATCTTTTTCATGCGTGTGGCGATGGGCCTCGCGCTTGGGGAGATCGATCGAGAGGCGAGGGCCATCGAGTTTTACAATGTACTGTCTTCGTTTGACTTCATGAGTTCGACCCCGACGCTGTTCAATTCGGGCACAAACCGGTCGCAGCTTTCGTCCTGTTATCTGACGACGGTGTCGGACGATCTGGACGGTATCTACGAGGCGATCAAGGAAAACGCCTTGCTGGCCAAGTACGCGGGCGGCTTGGGCAATGACTGGACGCCGGTGCGCGCCCTTGGCAGCCACATCAAGGGGACCAACGGTAAGAGCCAGGGGGTCGTTCCCTTCCTCAAGGTGGTAAACGACACCGCTGTCGCGGTCAACCAAGGCGGCAAGAGAAAGGGCGCGGTCTGCTCTTACCTTGAAACCTGGCACCTGGACATCGAGGAATTCCTCGAGTTGCGCAAGAACACCGGCGACGACCGCCGCCGTACGCATGACATGAATACCGCCAATTGGATTCCCGACCTGTTCATGAAACGGGTCATGGAAAATCAGGATTGGACGCTTTTCTCGCCCTCTGATGCGCCGGACCTGCATGACACCTATGGCAAGGCTTTCGAAAAAGCCTACGTTGGTTATGAAGACAAGGTCGCCAGGGGCGAAATGAAGTTGTTCAAGAAGGTGCCAGCAGTACAGCTGTGGCGCAAGATGCTCTCCATGCTGTTCGAGACCGGGCATCCTTGGGTCACGTTCAAGGATCCGTGCAATATCCGTTCGCCCCAGCAGCATATCGGCGTCGTCCACAGTTCCAATCTGTGCACCGAGATCACGCTTAACACCAATGAAAACGAGATCGCGGTTTGCAACCTCGGCTCGATTAACATGGTGGCGCACCTCAAGGACGGCAAGGTCGACCAGGTCAAGCTCAAGAAAACCGTCTCAACGGCGATGCGCATGCTCGATAACGTGATCGACATCAACTACTACGCCGTGGAAAAAGCGCGCAATTCAAACCTGCGCCACCGTCCGGTGGGCATGGGCATCATGGGTTTCCAGGATTGCCTGCACTCCTTGCGCATTCCGTATGCCTCCGAGGAGGCGGTGCAGTTTGCCGACCAGTCGATGGAATCGGTTGCCTACTACGCCTACTGGGCGTCGACCGAAATCGCCGAAGAGCGCGGCCGCTATGCCTCTTACAAGGGGTCGTTGTGGGATCGCGGCATTCTTCCGCAGGATTCGCTCAATCTGCTGCGCGATGAACGCGGCGGTTACGTCGACATCAACATGTCCGAAAGCATGGACTGGAAGGCCTTGCGCGAACGCATCAAGCGACATGGCATGCGCAATTCCAACTGCCTCGCCATTGCGCCGACAGCCACCATATCGAACATCATCGGCGTGTCAGCCTCGATAGAGCCCACCTACCAGAATCTTTATGTGAAATCGAACCTTTCGGGCGAGTTCACGGTGGTCAACGAGTACCTGGTTGCTGATCTTAAGAAGGCTGGCCTGTGGGACGAGGTGATGATTGCCGACCTGAAGTATTTTGACGGCAACCTGGCCAAGATTGACCGGGCTCCGGCAGAGCTGCGCCGCTTGTATGCAACGGCGTTTGAAGTCGATCCGTCCTGGCTGGTTGAGGCGGCAGGGCGGCGCCAGAAGTGGATTGACCAGGCGCAGTCGCTCAATCTTTACATCGGCGCGCCCTCGGGCAAGAAACTGGATGATACCTACAAGCTTGCCTGGCAGCGCGGCCTGAAGACAACCTATTACCTGCGTTCCATGGGGGCCACCCATGCGGAGCGCTCGACTGTCAAGGCGGGACAGTTGAACGCCGTGCCCGAAGGCGGGGTCGAAAGCGCGATGGCTGCGACCGCCGCCGCCGATGCCGCAGTCAAATTCTGCGCCATTGACGATCCCGAGTGCGAGGCCTGTCAATGATGCCGGTATTGAATACACACGTGCGCCTGATGCAGCAACAAGACACGGAGGCATAGACCATGCTGAGTTTTGACGATGATGTGAAATCCATGCCCGGCCTGCAGCCGATGGCCGCGCTTGGGATGCAACCGTCCGCCGGTTTCATGCCCGTGTCGCCCGCTCCGGCCCAAACCACTAGGGAGCTGGAGGCGGCGGTGAGCACGGCGCGCCGCATCAGGGCCGAGGACAAGCGGGTAATTAATGGCAGCACCGATGTCAATCAACTGGTGCCGTTCAAGTACAAATGGGCTTGGGACAAGTATCTCTCCGCCTGCGCCAACCACTGGATGCCGCAGGAAATAAACATGAGTCGCGATATCGCGACCTGGAAAGACCCGAATGCCCTGACCGAGGATGAGCGCCGTATCATCAAGCGCAACCTGGGCTTTTTTGTCACGGCCGACTCGCTGGCTGCAAACAATATCGTGCTCGGGACCTATCGTCACATCACCGCACCGGAGTGCCGCCAGTACCTGCTGCGCCAGGCGTTTGAAGAGGCCATCCACACCCACGCCTATCAGTACATCGTCGAAAGCCTCGGGCTTGACGAGGGCGAGATTTTCAACGCGTATCACGAGGTAACCAGCATCAGGGAAAAGGACGAGTTCCTGATTCCGTTTATTGATGTGCTGACCAATCCGACCTTCAAGACCGGCACACCGGAGGCTGATCAGCAACTCCTCAAGAGCATGATCGTGTTTGCATGCGTGATGGAAGGCCTGTTCTTCTATGTCGGCTTTACGCAGATTCTGGCGATGGGCCGCCAGAACAAAATGACCGGCGCTGCGGAGCAGTACCAGTACATTCTGCGTGATGAGTCAATGCACTGCAATTTTGGTATTGACCTCATCAACCAGATCAAGATGGAGAACCCGCATCTCTGGACGGCGCAGTTTCGCGAGGAGATCCAGGCGATCATGCAAAAAGCAGTTGAGCTGGAGTATCGCTACGCCGAGGACACCATGCCGCGCGGGGTATTGGGACTCAATGCGCCGATGTTCAAGGAATATCTGCGCTATATCGCCAATCGCCGCTGCCAGCAGATCGGCATCGACCAGATGTATCCGGGGGCGAACAATCCGTTCCCGTGGATGAGCGAGATGATTGACCTGAAGAAGGAGCGCAACTTCTTCGAGACGCGGGTGATTGAGTACCAAACCGGGGGTGCGCTAAGTTGGGAATAGTCCGCACGGTTCGCGAGAGAGGGTAAATGCAGGCAGTCACGCATCGCATCACCGATTGCCGGGCCTCCAGGGATTACCGCCTGTGGTTGCGGTTCGAGGATGGGCTCGAAGGAAGTGTTTATCTGGGCAATTTGCTTGAGATCGCGGCGTTCAAGGGATGGCGCGATATCGAACAGTTTTGCCAGGCAAGTGTGGATCCGGAGGTGGCGACTGTGGTCTGGGGGTCGGGGATCGAACTTGATCCGGATACGCTTTACCAGGATCTTTTGGGAAGTGGCAGTGGCGGCAAAGAATTCAGCATGTCCGGGTTTTTCCCGGCTGTTGGATAGTCCGGGCCAGTTCGGACGGGCTAATTTGTGTTGTTCCTTTAACCTTTAGAAGGAGTTTTACTATGGCTACCAAGAAAAAACCCGCGAAAAAAGCTGCTAAGAAAAAGCCAGCCAAAAAAGCTGCAAAGAAAAAGGCTGCAAAGAAAAAACCCGCAAAAAAAAAGGCTAGTAAAAAGAAACCAGCCAAAAAAAAAGCGGTAAAGAAGAAGCCCGCAAAAAAAAAGGCGGCTAAAAAGCCAGCCAAGAAAAAAAAGATAGCGGCGAAGAAGCCGGCAAAAAAGCCAGCTGCGAAGGCGGCGGTGCCGATGGTTCGGACGATGGCTCACATAGCACCGTCCACCGCGGCAACGCCAGGGGTGAAAACTGCCCTGAATCCGGCAGCAGCATGGCCGTTTCCTACCGGCTCCCGGCCTTAAGCGGGATGCGAATGAACTGCGGACAGCCGATGTTTCGGCACCGGCTGATCCGCAGACATTCGTCGTACTACAAGGGTGATTGCCCGGCTGGCCTACCGAGCACAGATATCTTATCAGGTGCTCGGTAGGTCCAGCCGGGGTTTTTATAGTTTTTTAAAGCTTTCGATAAACTATTGTTGCAAAGCAACAATTTGGCATGTGAGGCGTTATTGGTGGCTTGACCTAAGCTAACCGTTTCATTATAATAACGTTTCTTTAGATCACATCTGTTTTGCTTGCTTTGATGCGTTGCGAAACTGGGTGCCCGGCGAGGGACCCGAGTACGACAACCTGAGCAGCACCGGACCTGCGGCTAAGTAAATGCAGGCTGGGACCAATAATCAAGAATGGCGGGTTTCTTTGCCGGGTTTAGACCCTGCTGTGGACTCTTGTAACTTGATTTTAAAAAAGATTATGTCGCCTGATGCAGGCAGTTAAGTTTGGAGGTCAATGCTATGAACATAACCGCGTTGAAACAGCTGACGAAATCGGCCAATGGCATTATCGTCGCTGCACTACACAATGGCTTGGCCTTGGTCGGATTGGCATCTCTTCTGGTGATTCTCACCCAGGGCGGGAGTTTGCTGCCCGATGCCAAGGCGCGCAACTCGGCACCCGCATTTGGCACCATTCGCTATGACGGGATTTCCCTGTTTGAACCGGCTGATGAGGTGAGCAACCCGCGCCAAAAGGCGCTCGCCACCTACCTCTCGCGCAAATACAAGGTCTCCATAGACGCTACCGAGCAATTGGTCGGTGCGGCGCACGAGGCGGGCGGCAAAACCGGCGTTGATCCGTTGCTGATACTGGCAGTCATGGCAATCGAATCACGCTTCAACCCCATCGCCGAGAGTGTCGTTGGCGCCAAGGGCTTAATGCAGGTCATACCCAAGTATCACCAGGACAAGCTCGAAGCCCACGGGGGCAAGGATGCGGTACTCGACCCGATGACCAACATCATGGTCGGATCACGTATTCTTAAGGAGTACATCCGGCGCACCGGTAGTGTGGAGTCGGCGTTGCAATACTACGCCGGCGCGCTTGACGACTCGTCAAGTCAGTACGCGCAAAAAGTAATGGCTGAGCACCAGCGCCTTCTGGTGACGGCACAGCGCGCCCAGCAGCCGGCACCGACCGTACCGGTCAAGACCGCAGCGATCGGCTAGTTCCCGCCGGGCTCCGGTGCGTTCATCCGATATCTCGCGTTACTCCGCACTTCTATTGGTGGGTTAAATAGGCCTTTTGGCCTAATAGGCCGTTTCGCCCGCTGGGTGTAGGATTTTCTCCACTGGCTGCATTCGTAACAAACCACGCGCGTCAAGGGAGGGCTTGCGTGAGGGCGAAGCAAATACTGTCGACCGAAGATTTTCTCTGGTCCTTGGGCTGCGCGTGCAAGCTCGAGGGCTTGGCGGTTGATCTTGAACGCGTCCGTCGGCGTTTTTCCCCTCCCTATACGGCAGACAGCCTGGTTCTTGCCGCAACCGCACTCGGACTTAAGGCAGAGCTTGCGGCCGAGCAGACTGACACCCTGCTGGCGGGGCAACTTCCCTGTTTTGCGCTCGTTTCGGCAGATGACCAAGCCGCCACTCCTACTTGTGGCATAGAGCTGGTAGTCGCGGCCGGGGAGTCAGGAGTGACGCTGCTGAATGCCTTGGGTGAAGCCGCGTCAATCAAACCGGTTGCAGAATTTAGCAGGGCGTTCAACGGGGAGGTTGTCCGTTTCGCCCGTGCCGGACGGGAGCCCGACAATGACATCCAAAAGGGGCGACCCTCATTCGGTTTCTCTTGGTTTGTTCCGGAATTGCTCAAGCACAGGCGCATCTGGCGCGATGTGCTGGCCGCTTCGCTTGCTGTCCAGTTGATGGCGTTGGCGGTGCCGCTGTGCACGCAGGTGATTATTGACAGGGTGGTTGTGCACCAGACGTCAAATACGCTGATCGTGGTGGCGATTGCCCTGTTCATTTTCATGTTGTTCTCGGCGGCATTGAGTTGGATAAGGCAATACCTCGTACTTCATACCGGCAATCGCGTGGACGCGGTGCTCGGTTCCCGTGTGTTCGCACACCTGATGGCGTTGCCAACCCGTTATTTTGACCAGCGTCCGACCGGTACTGTCGTCGCAAGACTGCAGGGCGTCGATACGATACGCGAGTTTGTCAGCGGTGCAGCCGTCACGCTGCTGCTTGACCTGCCTTTTATGCTGGTCTTCATCGCCATCATGTTCTGGTACAGCTGGTTGTTGTCGCTGGTGGTCATCGCCGCGCTCACATTGGTGGTGTTGTTAAGCTTGGCGATAGTGCCTGCGATACGCACGCGCTTGAATCGCCAGTTTGTCGCCGGAGCGCGCAATCAGGCATTTGTCACCGAACATATCGCCGGAATTGAGACGGTCAAGGCGCTGCAAATGGAGCCGCAACTAAAGGTGAAGTACAACGACTTTCTCGCCGGCTATCTCGCCGCCGGCTTCAGTACCCGCCAAATCACCAATGCCTATGGCGTGTGCGCAAACTTCATCGAGCAGATGCTGACCCTGGCGGTTCTGGTTCTGGGCGCGTGGATGGTAATGCAGAACGAAGGCTTCACCATTGGCATGTTGGTTGCATTCCAGATGTTCTCCGCCCGTCTTGCCCAGCCGCTTTTGCGCCTGAGCGGCTTATGGCAGGAATTCCAGCAGGCGGCGGTCGCAGTGCAACGCCTTGGGGATGTGATGAACGCGCCACCCGAGCCCGATTCGTTGGTGCCGACCCGTCCTCCATCCGACAACACAACCATTCAATTTTCGGATGTCAGCTTTCGACATGCCGAGAATCTTCCCTATCTGTACCGTGATTTCAATTTCCGTCTCGGCCCCGGGGAGTGTGTTGCATTGATGGGCCCCTCGGGCAGCGGCAAGAGTACATTGGCGCGGCTGCTGCTGGGCACGTGTATGCCGACTGACGGCAGGATTCTTGTGAACGGCTGTGATACCCGCAACATGCCGGTGAGCGAATTGCGCGCGCATTTTGGCGTAGTCCTGCAGGATACGGTGCTGTTTTCGGGTACCTTGCACGACAATCTCCTGAGCGCGGATCCGCATGCGGGTATGGAGGACATGGCTCGCGCCTGCAAGCTGGCTGAGATTCACGACTACATCGAGCAACTTCCCGAGGGTTACCAGACGCGCGTCGGGGAGCACGGTGTCGGACTCTCCGGCGGACAGAAACAACGCCTGGCGATCGCCCGGGCGTTGCTGAGAAAGCCGCGGGTGCTTATTTTCGATGAGGCGGGGAGCAATCTTGACATCGAAACCTCCGAGCAAATCGGACGTACTGTGAGCCGCCTTAAGGGCGGCATGAGTATTCTTTTCATTGCCCACAAGTTGCCCGCCAGTTTGAAGTTCGACTCGGTCTGCACGCTAGGGGGGGCGGTGCGTGAGTAATCAGGGCGCACGGGGAGCGGGCGATGATCAGGCCGCCGCATTTTCTCCCGATATATTGCGCCTGCAGAGGACGCCGCCGTCGCCAATGCCGCGCATCGTCCTCTGCCTGCTGTTGCTGTTGCTTGGGACACTCCTGTTTTGGGCCTTTTTCGCGCGCCTGGATATCATTGCCGTGGCGCAGGGGCGCGTTGTCCCCCTTAGCTACCTGCAAATTGTTCAGCCCTCGGATCCGGGCATCGTACGGGAGCTCTTGGTCAGGGAGGGCGGTGTGGTGAGACAAGGACAGGTTCTTGCCCGTATGGATGCCCGCGCAACAGCGGCAGATCTGCGCCAGTTGCAGAATGACCTTGGACTCAAGGACTTGCAGTTGCGCCGTATTGACGCAGAGCTTGCCGGCGGGCCGTTAAAGCTATTGCCCGGCGATTCGCCTGCCTTGCATGCGCAGGTGAAGGCGCAGTATGGCGCGCGCCGCCAGGCCTATCTGGATGCGCTGGATGCGGAGCAGGCGGTGCTTGCAAAAGCGCAACAGGATTTGCGCAGCGGCCAGGCGCTGGAGACCAAGCTGAGGCGAATAATGCCGATCTACAGCGAACAGGAGCGGGCCTACGACAAGCTGACGCGGGACGGTTTCGCCGGACGCATGCTCTACCTTGACAAGCAGCGTGAGCGTATCGAGAAAGAGCAGGACCTCAAGGCGCAGGAGCACAATATTGAAAGCCTTACAACGACTATCGAGCAAAGCAAAAAGCGCTCTGCCCAGATCACTTCGGCTTATCGCCAGCAGCTTCACAACGAACGCGTGGAAGCCCAGGCGCAGCAGCATCGCATGCAGCAGGAACTCGACAAGTTGACGCAACGTCATGAGCTGCTTGAACTCAGGGCGCCGCTGGACGGCACCGTGAAGGACCTTGCCACCCACACCGTAGGCAGTGTCGTTGGACCGGGTACCGTGGTCATGACGCTGGTGCCGCTGGACGATCCGATGCAGTGCGAAATCTGGGTAAGCAACGAAGACGCCGGACTGGTGCGTGCCGGACAAAAAGTAAAAATAAAACTTGCCGCCTATCCGTTCCAAAAGTACGGCCTGGCCGAGGGGGAGGTCAGGCATGTCAGTCCGGATGCCAGTGACCTGCCGGAGGCGGCAAATCGTGAAAAAAAGCGTGAACTGGGGCACATGTTGCCGCCGACGGGTTTCCGTACGCTGGTGGCCTTGCGCGTGCCGGTGCTCGTTTCGGATGGGATGGAATTTCGCATCTCCCCGGGCATGCAACTGAGCGCCGAAATCCACCTGGGCACACGCACGGTGATCAGCTACCTGTTGTCCCCGTTGCAAAAAACGCTGCACGAAGCGGGACGCGAGCGCTAGGCTCGCGGGCCGGTCGCTACTGCCGCCCGCTTACGAGGAAAGGGCGTGCTGTGCTGGAGCAAGCCCGTACGCGAGGGGCGCTTGCCGCGGCGCGAGGTATCGACTGCGCGGTATAAAATGCGCGGTAATGAACCCGATTGCGCGCGCCCTGACCGGGGCCTTGATCAGCCTGTTGCATCCGAGAATGCTGTTCCTGATGATCTGGCCGGTGCTGCTTGCTCTGGCGATCTGGGCCGGCCTGGCGATGCTGTTCTGGGCGCAGACCCTGTCCTGGCTGGTCGAACTGGTGCGTACCGCGCCGGGCATCGAATTGATCGTCACGACCTGGTCGTTTTCCGCCATTGGTTTGCACTACCTTGCCTGGATCGTGCTGGCGCTGCTGTTTATCCCGGCCGTGCTGATCACCGCGGTGCTGATCATCGGCGTGTTTGCGATGCCGGCGATGGTCAACCACGTGGCTGAACGCGACTACCCCGGCCTTGTGCGCCACAACGGCGGCGGCATTGCCGGATCGGTGTGGAACAGTGTCGCCGCGCTGCTCATTCTTGCGGTGCTGGCGTTGCTCACCCTGCCGCTGTGGCTGCTGCCGCTGTTGTGGCCCATCCTGCCCATACTGCTTTTTGCCTACCTCAACCAGCGCGTATTCCGTTACGATGCGCTGGCCGAACACGCGAGCGATGCCGAGATGGACACAGTCATCAGCCGCAACCGCGGGTCGCTGTTCATTCTTGGCATCCTGCTTTCACTGGTTAGCCACGTACCGATACTCGGTTTTTTTACCCCGGTCTACGCCGGACTGGTTTTCATCCACTATTGCCTCGACCGCCTGGCGCAGCTTCGCACCGGTCCGATCGAAGGCATCGCGGTGCAGGTCTAAACAGGCGGCGACGCGAGCTCTTCACACATTTTTATTATTGAAAGAATAAATATGAATTTTGGCGGAATAATCATCGGCGACGAAATCATGCGCGGCAAGCGCCAGGACAAGCACCTTGCGCAACTCATCGCCATGCTTGGCGCGCGCGGGCTCAAACTCGCGTGGTGTGAATATATCGGTGACAGTCCGGAGCGTATAACGGCTACGTTGAAACGCACCCTGGGGGCAGGCGATGTCGTGTTCAGTTTCGGCGGCATCGGCGCGACACCGGATGACCACACGCGCCAATGCGCCGCTGCGGCTGCGGGTGTGGAAATCGGGCTTCACCCCGATGCCGAGACCGAGATTCGCGCGCGGTTTGGCGGCGAGACCACACCGTTTCGCCTGAAGATGGGTGAGTTTCCCGTTGGCTCCTCCATCATTCCCAATCCGTACAACCGCATCCCCGGATTCTCCGTCGGTGACCATCACTTTGTGCCTGGATTCCCGGTTATGGCCTGGCCGATGGTGGAGTGGGTGCTCGATACGCGTTACGCGCACCTGTTCAACGCCGAGCCGGAGGCTGAGGCGTCAATCATTGTGTACGAGTCGGCCGAAAGTACATTGACGCCGCTGATGCAGGATATCGAGTCGCGCTATTCCGGGCTAAAGGTGTTCAGCCTGCCGCATATGGGCGAGGATGGAACGCGGCGCCATATTGAACTGGGTGTGCGGGGCAAGCCGGGCGAGGTGGCCCTTGCCATGTCCGACATCAAGATGGGTGTTGAAGCGGTCAAGGGAATCTGGGAAGAAGCCGGCGCCAAGGCGATCGATTGAGCGGCGGTGCCGGAGCGGGTACCGCTGCGGCACATTGGCGCGTTGGCCATAAAAAAAGCCCCGCTTACGCGGGGCTTTTTAATGTACTGCGGAGAAAAAGCTTAGGCTTTTTTCTTCGCCGTCGTTTTGCTTGCAACGGCGTTGGTTGCGGCAGCGGTTGCGGTGGCGAAGTTGGTCTGCGCCATCTCGGTCGCCTGCTTGGCAGCCTTGGTCATGCTGTCATAGGCGGTGTTGGCGGCGGCCAGGGCCGATTTCACAGCGGCAACAGCCACATCCGAACCGGCCGGCGCGTTCTGGGCAACCTTGTCCAGCATGCCGGCTACGCCTTTGTTGAAACCGGAAGCCTGGCCTTCAACGGCCTTGGTGAACTCGCCCTGGGTCGCCGAAGTGACTTCGTAGACATTGCGCGAGTAGGCCAGCGCTTTTTCCATCGCCGGTTGGGCGATCGAAGCGTTGAGGTTCATCAGTTCTTGCACGTCCTTGACGCCGGTGATCGCCTTGGCGATGCCCACGCTGTCTTCGAAAGCGGCTTTGGTGGCGTTGAAGTTCAGCGCCGAGAGTTTCTCGAACGCGGCAAACTGGGTGTAAGCCAGGTTCAGGAAGGCGTCAACGCCGGCTTTGTTCGTGGCGACGATTTGTTCAGGGGTCACATACATGTTAATTCTCCTTGTCTGTGAGCCCGGACTGCATTGTCTAGGCTCTTGTTACTGGGTTAGTCGATAGATATTGCGCTGCAACAACCCAAATTCTACCGACAAAACAAACCATGTCAAGAAATATTTGCGCAGTGCAGCATAAAATTTAACAATGAGTCGTAAAATATATAAAATTCAATTACTTAACTTTTTCTTGCAATGCGATGGCCAGATTCAGCCGATCCGGGTTTTATTTTCCGAAATATTCCTAAAATATAGAATAATGCATTGTTTATAATACAAAAAATAGTTAGCAGGCGCTTACAATCAAAATATGTCCCGATATGACTGAAAAGACACTGAAGGCACAAGCTGGTATCTGGGTCACGCTGATGCCTGGGACCTTTGTGGTGCTCTGGGCGAGCGGTTTCATCGGCGGCAAGTTGGGTTTGGCTTACGTCGAGCCGGCAACCTTCTTGTTGCTGCGTTTTGCCGTGGTCGTGGCGTTGATGTTGCCTATTGCCTTGCTATGGCGCGCGCCCTGGCCGGCGACACCGCGCCAGGCGGTCCACATCGGTGTTGCCGGCATCCTCATCCAGGGGTGTTACCTCGCCGGCGTGTTTGCCGCCATCCATAACGGCATGTCAGCCGGGTTGATCGCACTGATCGTCGGCCTGCAACCTGTGCTCACTGCCTTTGTCGCGGCGCCGTTGCTCGGTGAGCGGGTCTCGCTGCGGCAATGGGCGGGACTTGCGCTTGGTTTGGCGGGAGTTGCGCTGGTGGTCACGCAAAACCTCAGCTTGTCCGGTGTTACCCCGGTCAGCGCCGGTTTCGCGCTGGTGGCTCTCACCGGCATTACATTGGGCACCCTGTACCAGAAGAAATTTTGCGGCCCGTTTGACCTGCGCACCGGGTCGGTGATCCAGTTTGTCGCGGCCGGTATTGCGCTTGCACCCTTTGCTCTGTTGTTCGAGACGCGCGAGGTGCGCTGGTCGCCCGAGCTGCTGCTTACGCTCGCCTGGCTGGTGCTGGTGCTTTCGATCGGCGCGATTTCACTGCTTACCCTGCTCATCCGGCGCGGCGCGGTTACCAAAGTTGCCAGCCTGATGTACCTTACGCCGCCGGTGACCGCAATCATGGCCTGGCTGGTTTTTGGCGAGACGCTCACGACGCAGGCCTTGCTCGGGCTCGCACTCGCGGCATTGGGTGTGGCGATCGTGGTGCGCAACTGAGTCACAACACCCGTGCCGGCAAGGCGGATGCAAACTTGCATAAGGACTTGAGCATGACTGAGGAAAAAACGCTGATCACCCTGGGAACGGCTACCCCGGGCGGGGGTTTCCCGCTCTACGGCGCCGCACTTGCTGACACGATCAATGAAACCGATACGACACTTTCGGTGCAGACGCGCAACACCAAGGGCAGCACCGAAAATATTCCTCTCATTGAAGCGGGCGAGCTGGATATCGCGCTGGTGACCGGCGAGCCGCTGTACGAGGCGGTGAACGGCATCGGCCGGCCACGGGCCGATGTGCGCATTGCCGCGGCAATGTATTCGTCCCCGGGCATGTTCGTGACGCGCGCGGACAGTGCGGCACGCAGCATCAACGACTTGCTGGGTAAACCGGTGGCGTTTGGCGCAAAGGGTTCGGGCCTGGTGATTCTCGCACGCTACGTGCTTGACGGATTGGGCCTCGACATGAACAGGGATTTCCAGGCGGTGTACCTCGAGCGCGCCGGCGACGGGCCGGAGATGGTTTCCGACGGGCGCGTTGCCGCGCTGTGGGGTGGCGGACTGGGCTGGCCCGGTTTTACCACCGTGGCTAGCAGCCCCGGCGGCGCGCGCTTTATTGTGCCCGATGCCGCACAGGCAAAACAGATAATCAACAAGCACAGCCTGCTCAAGCCGCTCAGCGTTCCTGCCGGAAATTATCCGGGCCAAACGGCTGCCATCGCTTCGGTTGGGTCGTGGGCTTTTGTCATCGCCCGCGCCAACTGGCCGGAAGAATGCGCCTACCGTTTTGCACGTGCGCTGCACCGGGGCGAAGGCGCCATCGCCGCGCGGCTTGCGCAGGCAAAAGAAACGACGGCGGCCAACACCGTCGCCGCGGCCTTGCGTCCGGACTTGATTCATCCGGGCGTGCAGCGCTACCTGCGCGAGGCGCAAATTTTAAAATAGCAAAGGCCCCGCAGTGGCGCAGGTTGTCGAGCGGCGGCGTGCGGCGCGGGTAGGCGAGAAAAATTCGGGTATGCTTCGCGCCTTGTTCTGCGGCCAGTTTTGTCATGTCCCGTCTCCAACCCCATGTTCGCGCCGATTACCGGCACTTTCACGCCATTACCACGCGCTGGATGGACAACGATGCCTACCGGCACGTAAACAATGTCGTCTATTACTCCTGGTTCGACACGGTGGTGAACCAGTACCTCATCGCGCGCGGCGTGCTCGACATCGAGCAAAGTCCGGTCATCGGCCTGGCGGTGGAGACGCACTGCCAGTACTTCAGCCCGGTGAGTTTTCCCGACGTGGTGCATGCCGGATTGCGCGTGGCAAAACTGGGTACCAGCAGCGTGCGCTATGAGATCGGATTGTTCCGCAACGACGAGGCCGTCGCGGCCGCACAGGGGCATTTTGTGCACGTCTATGTCGAGCGCGCGAGTAGCCGGCCCGCCGCATTGCCCGCTGCGCTGCGCCTGGCGCTAGAGCCGCTGCTTGCGTAGCGCAGCGCACGCCACGCGCGCCGCCACCGGCATCCCCGCCACCGCGGGCGGGCGTGTTGGCGTGGACATGTTCGCATGAGCCCCCTGGCGTCGTCGCAAAGCCTGTCGCGCCACGCACTATGGCTGGTTGTCGGGCTCAACCTGTTCTGGGGCCTGAACTGGCCGATGATCAAGCTCGCGGTCAACGAAATTCCGGTCCTTAGTTTTCGCGCCGCCTGTGTCTACGGCGGCGCCACCGGCCTGTTTGCCATCGCCATTGCCTCGCGCCAGTCGCTGGCCGTGCCGCGCGGTGCCTGGCCGGCATTGCTGTTATGTGCGCTGTTCAATATCACCGGCTGGCACCTGCTCGGCGCCTACGGTGTGAGCCTGCTCAATTCCGGGCGGGCGGCGATCCTGGGCTTTACCATGCCTTTGTGGGCGGTGCTGTTCGGCGCCTGGATGCTGGGCGAGCGCATCACGGCCCGGCGCGCGGCCGGCCTCGCCCTGGGCATGGTGGCCCTGGCGCTGCTCTTCTCCAGTGAAATCGCCCAGGTGCAAGCGGCGCCCATCGGCACCCTTGCCATGCTGGGCGCCGCGCTGTCATGGGCGGTGGGCACCATCATCATGAAACGCTGGCCGGTGCGCATGCCGGCCACGGCGTTCACCGCATGGCAGTTCTCCCTCGGCGGGGTGCCCATGCTGGTTGGCGCGTTGTTGTTCAATGCCGACAGCCTGCACGCGGTTTCCATTCCGGCCCTCACCGGACTTGCCTACAACATTTTTATCGCCTTCATTTTTTGCCACTGGGCCTGGGTCAGGCTGATCGCCGTAGCCCCGGCCGGCCTGGCGTCATTGGCCATTCTGGGCGTCGCCCCGGTGGGTGTGTTTTCGGGCATGCTGGTGTTGGGTGAAACACCGCAATGGCAGGACTACGCCGCACTGCTGTTGGTGATGGCCGCGCTTTACATCGTGCTGCGGCCGAAAAACACCGGTGGCGCGGCGGAACAGGCCGCGCCAGCCGAGGGCGCAAAACGATGAGCAGCCACACCACGTTTCCGCGCGAGGCCATCGGCCTGCTTGTCCTGTTGACCTTCCTTTGGGGCATCAACTGGCCGATCCTGAAAATCACCCTGGTCGAAATCGCGCCGCTGCATTTTCGCAGCTGGTGCTTTTTCGCCGGCGTGGCCGGCATGTTCCTCATTTCCTGGCGCAGCGGGCAAAGCATGCGCGTGCCGACTGGGCAATGGGGGCGCTTGATTGTGATCGCGGTGCTTAACATGAGTTGCTGGAATATCCTCGCCGTTTACGCCATTCCGATGATGGCCTCGGGCCGCGCGGCAATTCTTGCCTACACCATGCCGGTGTGGGGCGTGCTGTTCTCGGCCTGGCTGCTCGGCGAAAAACTCACGCGCCGCCGCATCACCGGCGTGGCGCTGGGTATGGGGGGAATGTTGCTGTTGTTTTCCACCGAATTTGCCGCGCTCGAACGCGCCCCGCTGGGCGCCTTGTTGATGATCAGCGCGGCGATTATCTGGGCGCTGGGCGTGGTGGTGATGAAACGCTGGCCGGTGGACATGCACATCACGCCTTATATTGCATGGCAGATGCTCATCGGTGCCGTACCCGTCGTGCTTGGCGCGGTGTTCATGGAGCCGGGCAGTTTCGACCTGCGCCTGCTCTCGCCATGGCCACTCGCGGGCACCATCTACAACATGCTCATCGGCTTTATTTTTTGCTACTGGGCGTTTGTCAAGATTGCGCTCATCGCGCCGGTCGGTGTTTCATCGCTGTCGAACCTGATGACACCGGTGGTGGGGGTGTTCAGCGGCATGGTCCTGCTGGACGAAAAGCCGCACTGGCAGGATTTCGCCGCCCTGGTGCTGGTGCTTGCCGCCCTTGCCACCGTGATGCTGCCGCCGCGACGCAAGTCCTGAGCCGCGCATTGTGTGAACCGGCTGGAAAGCCGTGCCCTGCAAGGGTTTCCAGCCATCAGCCCTTTTGCATATTGACCAGAAGCAACAGCAGTCCGCCGGTGATGGCGATGTTGTTGAGGAACATCAGGCGGCCGATATTGCGCTTCAGCGGATCGGCAACCCGCCAGAAGCGGTGAAAAATGGCCGTTGCCGTGACGGTGAACGCGATCAGGCACAGCGCACCGATGTCGGCGTGCCAGCCGGCGAGCAGCAGGGCGCAACCGGTAAATTGCAGGATGATGCCGCACCAGAACGCGGTGTTTGCCATGGGCATGCCGTTGGCGGCCATGCGCGCAACGTGGTCGAGAACGCGCTCGCGTGTGAGATTGCCAAGTCCGGCGACAAGAAATGAAATTACCAGCAGCAGCCGGCCGGCGGTGTCGAGAAACGAAACTTCATTGGGCAGTGTCATGGCGGTCAAGTATTCCCCGGGTGGTTGTCGGTGTGTTAGTCGGGCGAAGTGCGGTTCGTTGATGCCGGCCCAATCAAAAGTCTGCGGCAACGACATTGTTTTTTGGCACGTGCTCCAGGTTCCAGTTTGCCAACGCCCAATCCCATACCGCGCCGACACTTGCTGAGGCCAACGCGGCCGGCGCCGGCTGCCCAAGGAAAACCAGTGCGGCGCTGAGATTGGCTGAGGGCCGCTGGTTGTCGAGCGCCGCCGCGTGCGTCTGCTTGGACAGTTTCTCGCCGGCGGCATTCAGGGCGAGCGGCAGGTGGGCGTAGCGCGGCGTCGGCAAGCCGAGCAAGTGCTGCAAAAAAATCTGCCGTGGCGTCGAGTCAAGGAGGTCGGTGCCGCGCACCACATCGGTAATGCCTTGTTCGGCGTCATCGACTACCACCGCAAGCTGGTAGGCGAAAAACCCGTCGGCGCGGTGCAAGACAAAATCGCCGGTTTCGCGCGCGAGGTCCTGGCCAATATGCCCCTGTATCGCGTCGTCAAATTCGATGCAAGCCTCGCCGACCAGGACGCGTACGGCGCGCGCCGTTTTGCCCGGCGCGAGGCCGTGGCGGCAGGTGCCAGGATAGATTGGCGTGTTGTCCGTTCCGGCAAGGCTGTCGGCGATTTCGCGGCGTGAGCAGGCGCAGGCATAGGTGTACCCCGCCGTCTGCAGCGAATCGAGTGCCGCCTGGTAGCGTGCGCTGCGCCTGCTCTGGCAGAGCGGCGCGCCGTCCCAGGCAAAGCCGTGCGCTTCGAGCGCGGACAGGATCGCGTCGGCGGCACCGGGCTGCTCGCGCGCGCGGTCAAGGTCTTCCATGCGCACCAGCCACTGCCCGCCCTGGGTGCGCGCTTCGAGATAGCTGCCCACCGCGGCGACAAGCGAGCCAAAGTGCAGCGGTCCGGTGGGGGAGGGCGCGAAACGCCCGCGATAAAGAAGCATTGCGGCATTCTCGGTGCCATCTGCGGGCTTGGCAAGCCGTGCCATGGCGGGTCGACTTTTGTCGTGTTGGCGGGCGTCGCAATGCTGGGAGTCACAATTGCGGCCAATAGGCGATTCGCGCATACTGGGCGACCTCATTTATACAGGGAGCGGCGCGTGGCCACGGTAGAGCTGAACAAAGAGAATTTCGAGCAGGTGGTGACGGGAAACGACATGGTGGTGGTCGACTTCTGGGCGCCCTGGTGCGGTCCGTGCAGGGCTTTCGCCCCGACCTACGAAGCGGCGTCGGAAAAGCATCCGGAGGTGGTGTTTGCCAAGCTCAACACCGAGCAGGAGCAGGAGGTCGCCGCCGCGTTCAATATCCGCTCCATTCCGACCCTGATGATTTTTCGCGAAAAGGTGGTGTTGTTTTCCGAGGCGGGGGCGTTACCTGGCTCTGCCCTCGATCAGGTGCTGGCACAGGCCAAGGCGATTGACATGGCCAAGGTGCATCTTGAAATAGCCCAGCAGCAGCAAGCGCCGGGATAGCGCATGACTCGCAGCAAGCCGCCGCAGGACGCAGGGTGAGCGCAGTGCAGGCACAGGCTGCCATGCGCGGCGTGCCGGGCGGTGCCCCGCGCAGTCTTGCGGACAGGGTGGACACCGAACGCGTGCGCATTCTTTACGCCGCGGTGCCGTTCAGCATCCTGTTGCACCTGCTGTGTGCCGCTTTGCTGGCTTACGCGCTGCGCGGCGCGGTGCAGGGCGTCCTTCTTGCCGGATGGTTCGCGGCGATGCTGCTGGTATGCGCCGGACGCTGGGTCCTTTGTCAACACTATCGCGATGCGGTCAATCTTCCCGGTGACGCGCGCGGGTGGGAAATCCGTTCTGCTGTGGGAGCATTTTTAAACGCGCTGGTCTGGTCCGCGCTGGCGCTTGTTTTGTTTCCCGCGCACAGCGTGCCGCACCAGATGCTGCTGGTTTTTGTCGTGGCCAGCGTGGCCATCGGCGGCGCCGGTGCGGTGCAGGCGAGCAAGATGAGTTTTGTCGCGCTGGTCGGCACCATCCTCCTCGCCTTGTTCATCCGGCTGGTCTTGACCGGGGAGGAGATCTACACCTATGCCGCCGCGCTGATTGCGCTGAGTTTTCCCGCCTGCGCCAGCCTGTTTTTGCGCCTGCACAAAGCCATCCAGGAATCGCTGGTGACGCGCTTTGAGAAGGAGGATACCGCCGAAGAGCTGCGACGTATCGAGGCGCAAATGCAGCAGGCTTTTCTCGAGCAAAAGGTCATTCTGGACACCGCGCCGGTGGGCATCGCCTTTGTGCGCGAGCGGCGCGTCCTCAGCTGCAACCGGCGCATGGAGGAAATGTTCGGCTTTGCGCCGGGCGAACTGGCCGGGCGTTCGACGCGCTCGTTTTACCAGTCCGACGCGGTCTGGGCGGAAACCAAGCAACGCATCGATGCCAACCTGAAATCGAACGGCTTGCATGACGAGGAACTGGAGTTCTTCCGTCGTGACGGTACGCCAATCTGGTGCCGCTTTGCCGGACGCCCCCTCGACAAGGACGATGTGACGCGTGGCAACGTGTGGATTTTCGCCGATGTGACAAAACGCCGCGAGGCCGAGCAAGAGCTCAGGCGGGCCAATTCCATCATCGTCGATGCAATCGAGAGCATCCCGGACGCCTTTGCCATTTTCGATCGCGAGGACCGGCTGGTGTTGTGCAACCGCAAGTACCTCGACGGGGTCGGCGAGGCCGTCACCTTCGAGCAGGCGAAGGGCATGTCGTTTGAGCAGTTGGTGCGTAACGCGCTTGCGCGCGGCGAGCCGGTGCCCGCCGAGTATGGCGGGGATGCCGAGGCCTGGGTGGCCGAGCGCCTGCGCCGCCACCATCAACTCGATGGCGACTTCATCCAGGAGTTCGTCGACGGACGCTGGATCCAGGCGCGCGACAGGCGCACCGCAGAGGGCGGCATCGTCAGCGTGCGCACCGACATCACCGACCTCAGGCGCAACCAGGCGCGCGCCGAGTTTCTCGCCAATCACGACCCGCTTACCGAATTGCCCAACCGGCGCCTGCTCGAGGATCGCATGAACCAGGCGCTCAGCCTGGCGCGGCGCAACCAGAGCCTGGTGGCATTGATGGTGCTGGACCTGGACCGGTTCAAGCACATCAACGACAACCATGGCCACCGCCTCGGGGATGAAGTGTTGCGCGAGTCGGCGCGGCGCCTCAAATCCTGTGTGCGCGCGGTTGACACCGTTTCGCGCATGGGTGGCGACGAGTTCGTCATCGTGCTCTCCGAATTGCACCAGGTGCAGGACGCCGCCCTGGTGGCGCAGAAAATCATCGACTCGCTGGCACTGCCGATCCTGATTGAGGGAAAATCGCTGCGCATCGAATGCAGCATCGGCATCGCGCAACATACGGCCAATGGAGATGACCCGGACGCACTGCTCAAGGCGGCGGATACGGCGATGTACCGCGCCAAGGAGTCGGGACGTAATTGCTATCGCTTTGCCGAGCCGACGGTCGTTGGCACGCCCGGCGGCGCATAGTCCGGTGTCCGCCCCGCGCCCGCGGCGCCGGCGATGGCTTGCGCTGGCGCTGCTGGTTGCAGTCTGCTTGAGTTTATTGGGAGATCTTATGGGTTGGTTCGCCGGCAAGCGTCCGGATAGCCTGGGCGTCACGACGGGGCGGCTCGCGCCGTGCAGGAGCACGCCCAACTGCGTTTGCAGCCAGGGCGACCCGGGTGATGCGCAGCACCATATCGCCGCGTTGTCGTTCAAGGGCGACCCGGTGCGCGCCTGGGCCGCACTTGAGCGCATCGTCCGCGCCGCACCGCGCGCCGCGGTGGTGCGCACCGAACCGGGCTATCTTTACGCCGAATTCAGCAGCCGGCTGCTCGGCTACGTCGATGACGTCGAGTTCGCGCTCGATGTGTCCTCCGGTGTTATCCACCTGCGCTCGGCCTCGCGCCTTGGCTCCAGTGATTTTGGCGTGAATCGCGAACGCATGGAAGCCTTGCGCCAGGAGTTTTCCGCGGCCGGTGCCTGACCGCATAGGCCGATCGGCCTATGCCGAAATACGGGCTTCGCATGCGCATCCCGGAGTGGGTGACGGCGTGAGTGCGGTGAGGGATGCGCAGGGCGTGACCTCCCATTACGTCTGGATCATGCGCGAAGCGACCCCGGACTACCGTTCAAAATCGGCTTGAGGGTTTTACGCTTGCGCCAAGGCGCCTGGCGTTCCGGCAAGCGCATCATCTGGTGATGAGCGCCTGTCGCGATGTTGCGAAAGGCCGGCACCCATGGCAATTGTTCGCGCTTGCGCGCTCATGCCGGCCCGAGCCGCGTGGTGCGCACCGCTTCGTCTTCGAGGCGTTTTAGAAACCAGCGCAAGACCCCGGCGCGATCGTCATTGCGCCTGTAACTCACCGCAGCAGGCGCCTGATCCCTTTTCTTTCCGGCGGCAGTCATTTTTCGCTGTCCTTGGCGCACCGTTGGTGCGCGGTTAGTGTACTGTGTCGCCCCATGTCCAATTGCAGTGAAATTTGCAGCGTGCGGCTGTTGCACTCAAGGCGTCGCGGAAGGCTGAGCCGGCTCGGCTTTCTGGCCGTCCTTCTTGCCGCGATCACCTGCACGGCCGTGGTCGCAGCCCCCTTCGTGCCAGTCGATGATGCGCAGGTGCTCGAGCGCCTGCCGATACGCGCCAATGATCCGGTGGCGCGCGAATTGCGCGCACTGCGCGCGGTCCTCGCCGCCGACCCGAACAACACGTCGGCGGCGCTGGATCTGGCATGGCGTTACTTTGAGCTGGCCACGGCCGAAGGCGATCCGCGCTATATCGGCTATGCCGAAGCGGCGCTTGGTCCGTGGTGGACGCTGGTTTCTCCGCCGCAAGCGGTGCTGACCCTGCGCGGCGTGCTGCGCCAGTACAAGCACGAGTTTGGTCCGGCGCTGACCGATCTTGCCGCCGCCACCGCGGCCGACCCGACCGACGTCAACGCCTGGTCGTGGCGCGCCGCCATCCATCTGGTTCAGGCCGACTACAGCGCTTCGCGCGCCGACTGCGAGGGCCTGCGGCCGCACGCGTCGGCGCTGCGCCTGGCCGGGTGCATTGCTTCGGTGGACGGGGTGAGTGGCAGGGCGCGCGCGGCCCATCACATGCTCGCCAGTGCGCTCGCGCAGGAGAAAAGCGCCCCACCCGGATTGAAGCTTTGGATGCACACACGGCTGGCGGAATTTTCGCAACGCCTGGGCGAGCACGCACAAGCCGAACGGCATTTCAAGCTGGCACTGGCGCAGGGGGTGACCGACCAGTTCCTGCTCGCCGCCTACGCCGACCTGCTGCTCGATGCCGGCCGCGGCAAAGAGGTGCTGGTCATGCTCAAGGAGTCGGTGCGTTCCGACGTGTTGCTGCTGCGCCTTGCCCTGGCCGCAAAGGCGACCGGGTCGAAAGAACTGACCGAATACGCCGACGCATTGCAGGCGCGTTTTGATGCCGCCGCGTTGCGCGGCGACAAACTGCATTTGCAGGAGCAGGCGCGCTTTTTACTGCACGTCCAGGGAAAACCGCGCGAGGCGCTGGCCGTGGCAAGAGAGAACTGGCGGGCCGAGCAACGCGAGCCGCGCGATGCGCGCATCCTGCTCGAGGCCGCGCTCGCCGCCGGCGATGCGGCGGGTGCGGCGCCGGCGCTGCAATGGCTGTCAGAGAGCGCACATGAAGATCCGCTGTTGCGCCAACTCGCCGGCCGGCTGGAGAAGCTGCCATGAGCCGGCTGCTGATCGCGCTGGCATGGTTTGCCTGCACCCAGTCACCGGCCTTTGCACACAAGGCGAGCGACAGCTATCTGCTGCTCAATGTTCAGGGTGCCAGGGTCGAGGGCCAGTGGGATATCGCCCTGCGCGATCTTGATTTCGCCGTCGGCCTGGACGCCAATGGCGACGGCGAAATCACCTGGGGCGAGCTGCGTGCGCGCCACGGCGATATCGCTGCATACGCGCTGGCGCGGCTCGCCTTGCATTCGGGCACGGTGCAATGCCCGCTGCGGGTCACGCAGCACCTTGTCGACAAGCATAGTGACGGCGCTTATGCCGTCCTGCGCTTCGAGGCGGACTGCCCGCGCGACATCGGCACGCTCGATGTGCGCTACGCGCTGTTGTTTGATCTGGATCCGCAGCACCGCGGGCTGTTGCGCTTTGAGTATCCGGGGCTCGAGGGCCAGCCGGCAGCGGTGCGCACGGCGGTTTTTTCACCCGAGCGGCCACAACAGGCGCTGGTCGCCGCCGAGACTTCCGCCGTTATGCAGTTTCTCGATTACGCGCGCGAGGGTGTCTGGCATATCTGGATCGGCTTTGATCACATACTGTTCCTGCTGTCCTTGCTGCTGCCCGCCGTTCTCTGCCGGGTGTGCGGGCGCTGGCAGGCGGTCGAGCGCTTCAGTCCGGCGTTCTGGGATGTGTTCCGTATTGTCACCTCGTTCACCGTGGCGCACTCGATTACGTTGTCCCTTGCCACGCTCGGACTCATTGCGCTGCCATCGCAACTGGTTGAGTCGGCCATCGCCGCCTCGGTGGTGCTGGCAGCGCTCAACAACGTCTATCCGCTGTTCCAGGGCCGGCGCTGGATCGTCGCTTTTTGTTTCGGGCTCATTCACGGCTTTGGCTTTGCCAGCGTGCTCGCCGATCTTGGGCTGCCACGTGGCGCTCTCGCGCTGGCACTGGTCGGTTTCAACCTCGGCGTGGAGACCGGGCAACTGGCCATCGTCGCGCTGTTCCTTCCCAGTGCCTACCTGCTGCGCCACGGCTGGTTCTATCGCCGGCTGTTGTTCAGCGGCGGCTCCTGGCTGATAGTGTTGATTGCGGCGGTGTGGTTTATCGAGCGGGCATTTGACCTTAAACTCATATCCGCCTGACGCTTGACGCCTGGCCCCTGGCCCCTGGCCCCTGATGCCGGGGCGCGGGGGGGCGCGTCGCGATGTGGCGCACGCGCCGGTACTGCGCGCGTCAGGGCATACCGGCTGGAAACGCCCGTCTGGAGCGGCTTTCCGAGCAACGAGCGGGTTTTATTTGAGCCGACACAGCAGAACCAGGAGATCAAAATGATGCAGATTCGCAAAGGTGACGAACGTGGCTATGCCGACCACGGTTGGTTGCGTTCTTTTCACAGTTTTTCCTTCGCCGATTACCACGACCCGGCCCACATGGGCTTTGGCGCGCTGCGCGTCATCAACGAAGATCGCGTCAATCCGGGCATGGGCTTTGGCACCCATGGCCACCGCGACATGGAAATCATCAGCTATGTGCTGGAAGGCGCCGTCGAGCACAAGGACTCCATGGGCAACGGCTCGGTGATCCGTCCAGGTGACGTGCAACGCATGAGCGCCGGGACCGGTGTGCGCCACTCGGAATTCAATCCTTCAAAAACCGAGGGCGTGCACTTCCTGCAGATCTGGATAGAGCCGGGTGTCACCGGCATTGCGCCGGGTTATGAGGAAAAACACTTCGACGCCGCGTCCAAGCGCGGCAAGCTGCGCCTGGTGGCCTCGGCCGATGCGCGCGAAGGCTCGGTAAAAATCCACCAGGACGCGAGCCTGTACGCGGCACTGGTCGATGGCGCCGAGAAAATAACCCACCCCTTGGCGAAAGGGCGTCGCGCCTATGTGCATGTGGCGCGCGGCAGTGTCAGCGTCAACGGCCAGGCGCTGGCCGCCGGCGACGCGCTGAAGGTCGCGGGCGAGTCCGCCATCAAGCTGGAGCACGGCGACAAGGCCGAGGTGTTGCTGTTCGACCTGGCTTGATCATGAGCGCAAAGATTATTGTTTTTTCCGGCAGTGCGCGCGCCGGGTCGCTCAACAAAAAACTTGCTGCGGCCGCGGCCGCGGCGTTGCGGACCGCCGGTGCGGAGGTCACGCTGATCGACCTGGCCGGTTATCCGATGCCGCTGTATGACGGCGACCTTGAGGCGAAAGAGGGGGTGCCGGGTAATGCGCGCAAGCTGAAGGCCTTGTTCTCGTCGCACAACGGTTTGCTGATTGCCTCGCCGGAAAACAACGCCTCAGTGTCTTCATTGCTGAAAAATACGCTCGACTGGTTGTCGCGACCCGATGCGGGCCAGAACGGCCTGGTGCCTTACCAGAACAAGGTCGCGGCACTGGTATCCGCTTCGCCCGGAGCGCTCGGCGGTCTGCGCGGCCTGGTGCACTTGCGCGCCATCCTGCAGGCGCTGGGCGTACTGGTTTTGTCCGAGCAGTTCGCGCTTAACCGCGCACACGAGGCGTTTGGCGACGATGGCAGGCTCACCGATGCGAAACAGCAGGCCATCCTCGAGGGCATTGCGCAACGCCTCGTGGCTGTCAGTTCGCGTCTTTCGCCGTAGCGGGCGCCATGTCATAGGCTGGAAAGCCACGACTGGCGCGGCTTTCCAGCCATCGCCCCGGCGCTGGCTGCGGCTGCCACAGCACTTTGGCCGGCTTTTCCCTCTCTTCGCCGGCCAATCTTTTCCGGTATTCTGAAGCCCCGCGCCGGCGTCCTGCCGGCGCGCCCGGAGCCCACGCCATGCATTTACTGGAACAAACCGCGATATTCCTCCTGACCGCCGTGCTGCTGGTGCCGCTGTTCAAGCGGCTCAAACTCGGTGCGGTGCTCGGCTATCTTGCGGCCGGCATGCTGATCGGGCCGTGGAGCCTCGGGCTTATCGGCGAGGTGGAGACGACCCTGCAGTTCGCCGAGTTCGGCGTGGTCTTGCTGCTGTTCCTTGTCGGCCTGGAGCTGCAGCCCAGCCGTCTTTGGGTGCTGCGCCGGCCGGTGTTCGGGCTGGGTGGCGCGCAGGTTGCGGCAACCGGCCTGGTGCTCGCCGGAATCGCCATGTTGCTCGGATTGGAGTGGCGCGCGGCGTTTGTCGCCGGACTCGGGCTTGCCATGTCCTCGACCGCGCTGGTGCTCTCCTCGCTGGCTGAACGCCACCAGCTCACCGACCGTCATGGCCGCGAGGCCTTTGCCGTGCTGCTTTTCCAGGACCTCGCGGTGATTCCCCTGTTGGCTTTGCTGCCCCTGCTGGGCAGTTCGGCGGCGCAGTCCGCCCCCGACTGGTTGGTGGCGTTAAAGGGGCTGGCGGTGATCGTGGCGGTGGTGGTGGGCAGCCGGCTGGTGGTACGCCCGGCGCTCAAGGCGGTGGCGAGCTACGGCGGGCGCGAGGTGTTCACGGCGGCGGCGCTGCTGTTGGTGGTGGGCGCCGCGGTAATCATGGAAAAAATCGGCCTGTCGATGTCCCTTGGCGCTTTTCTGGCCGGTGTGTTGCTCGCCGATTCGGAATTCCGCCACGAACTGGAGGCCGACATCGAGCCGTTCAAGGGCTTGCTGTTGGGCCTGTTCTTCATTGCCGTGGGTATGAGCGCCAACCTCAACCTGCTGTGGCAGCAGCCGCTGCTGGTGCTCGGGCTGGCGCTGGGGCTGATGGCGGTGAAGTTTGCCGTCATGTACGCCATAGGCCGCGTGCTTGCCACACCCGACGAGGTGGCGCAGCGCCTTGCCGTGGCGCTGGCGCAGGGCGGCGAATTCGCCTTCGTGTTGTTTGCCGCGGCCTACGGTTTTGGCATTTTTACCCCGGCAACGGCGCAACTGCTGGTGCTGGTGGTGACACTCTCCATGCTGCTCGCGCCGCCCTTGTTTGCGCTGCATGAGCGCTGGCTGGCACGGCGGTTGGCCGAGGCGCAGCCGGAGTTCGACGTCATAGACGGGCCGGGCAATCCGGTGATCATCGCCGGTTACGGCCGTGTCGGGCAGATTGTTTCGCGTGTGTTGCGCATGAGCGGCCTCGCCTTCACCGCGCTTGAGGCGAGCTACCAGCAGGTGGATTTCGTGCGCCGCTTTGGCAGCAAGGTGTATTACGGCGACGCCTCGCGCCTCGAGCTGCTGCACGCGGCCAAGACCGGCGAGGCAAAACTGTTCGTGCTGGCCATCGATGACATCGCGGCCTCGGTCAAGACCGCGGCGATGGTCAGGCGGCATTTCCCCGACCTGCCCATTCTGGCCCGCGCGAGGAACCGCGTGCATTACTTCAGCCTGCGCGACCTGGGGGTGAAAATGATTTATCGCGAAACCTTTCCGGCGAGCCTCGATATGGCGCGACAGGCCTTGTTGCGCCTCGGGGTCGGTGTGGCGGCCAGCGAGCGGGCGGTGAGTTTTTTTCGCAACCATGACGAGGCGCAGCTCGAGGAGCAGTACGCCGTGCATCATGACGAAGGACAGTTGATCCAAACCTCCCAACAGGCGGCGGCGCAACTGCAATCTTTGTTTGAGGCTGACGCGGTGGGTCCGCTGGCGACGGCACCGGGCACAAAGGCTGCGGCCGGCAATGCCTGATCGTCGCGGTGCGCTGCACGCGCTGCTGGCCGCCGCGCTGACGCTGGCGGGTGTGCCGGTCCAAGCTGCATCTGCTGGAAAGCCAATACCAGAGCCATTCTCCAGCGGTTTACTGTGGCGCGTGTCGCGTCCCGGCATGCCGGCGAGCCACGTCTTTGGCACCATCCATGTCGCCGATCCGCGCGTGCTGCTCTTGCCCGACGCGGCGCAGGCGGCCTTCGAGGCTTCGCGCACCTTTGCCATGGAAATCCAGTTGGCGCAGCAGGAGGCGTCAATGTTCTTTGAGGCGGCGCAATTCGAGGACGGCCGGCGCCTTGCCCCGCTCATCGGCGCCGCCGCTTACGCCGACGTGGTGGCTACCTTGTCTGCGCGCGGCGTTGCCCCCGAAGTAATCGCCCGCCTCAAACCCTGGGCGGTGCTTGTTAACCTCACCGTCACGCCGGCCGACTATGGCAGCCGGACCCTGGACCAGGAACTGTTTGCCATGGCGCGATCGCGGCGCATGGAGTTGCACGGCCTTGAAGGCGTCGACGAGCAGGTCGCCGTCTTTGACAGCATCCCGATGGATTCCCAGGTGGCGCTGTTGCACCACGCCCTGGTGCAGCGTGACTATTTTGTCGGCCGGCTGGAGCCGACCATACAGGCCTGGTTGCGCCGGGACCTTGCCGCCTTGTGGCGGGTCAGCGAGGACATAGGCCGGCGGTTTCCTGAGATGGCGGCGCATTACGCGTTGCTTACCAAGCGCGTGGTGACCGACCGCAGTGTGGTGATGGCGCACCGGCTGTTCGCACCGCTGCGCCGCGGCCGCAGCTTTGTCGCCGTCGGCGCGCTGCACCTGTATGGTCGCAAGGGACTGTTGCGCCTGCTGCAGGAGCAGGGTCACGCCGTGAAGCGGGTGTATTAGCCCGGCAGAAGGTAAAATGGCGCGGTGAAATCCCTTGTCATCCTCATTTCCGGTCGCGGCAGCAATATGCAGGCACTGGTCGAAGCCGGCTTTGCGGTCAAGGCGGTGATTTCCAACCGCGCCGACGCGGCCGGGCTGGCCTGGGCGGCGGCACGCGGCATCGCCACCGCCACGGTCGATCACAAGGCGTTTGCCGGTCGCGAGGCATTTGATGCCGCGCTTGCCGCGGCGATTGACGCGCACACGCCCGAGCTTGTCGTGCTCGCCGGCTTCATGCGTATCCTCACTCCCGGCTTCGTCAAGCACTATGCCGGGCGCATGCTCAACATTCATCCTTCGCTGCTGCCGGCCTTTACCGGCCTTGACACCCACGCCCGGGCGCTCGCCGCCGGAGTCAAGCTGCACGGCTGCACCGTGCATTTCGTGACCCCTGAACTCGATCACGGCCCCATCGTGATACAGGCTGCGGTGCCGGTGCGTGCCGATGATGACGAGGCCGTGCTGGCCGCGCGGGTGCTGGCGCAGGAACATCGTATTTACGCGCAGGCGGTGCGCTGGTTTGGCGAGGGCCGCTTGGTCATCGAAATGGGGGTGGTGCGCGTTAAGGGAAGTGGTGCTGATTCAGCGCAATGGGTGTTTGCCGGTGACTGATGGTGAATCGTGGCGGTAGCAACGGGTGAAAAGTGAAAAGTGGAAAGTGAAGAGTGAAGAGTGAAAAGTGAAAAGTGAAAGAGTGAAGGACATGAAGCTAAAATTTTCTGCGCTGATCTTTTCCTGCGCGTTGCTGCTTGCGCCTGTCCCGGCGTCGGCTGCGCCGCCGCAAAAGCTGACGGTGAAGTACGAAACCAGTTACAACGGCAACGTCATGGTCGATGTTGTGGCGCGGCTCGAGCACGACGGCAAGACCTACTCGGTGTTGTCCGAGTCCAAGGGGCGGGGGCTGTTTGCAATGATCAAGTCGGCGGCGATCACGCGCTCGAGCAAGGGCACGGTGACCCCGGCCGGCCTGAGGCCGGATGAATTTCGCGACAAGCGCGGAGACCGGCCGGAGAAGATTGCGCGCTTTGACTGGTCCAAGAGCGTGGTGGAAATGGGCGAGGAGGGCAAAATGGAATTCAAACCCATGGAGTCGCCCGCGGCCATGTCCGACCGCCTGACGTTTTTCTGGACCTTTGCCTTTCGTCCGCCGGTCGCCAAGGAAGTGTCTTTCATCGTCGCCGACGGCGGCACGCTGGATAAATTCCGTTTTGCCCAGGCCGGCACCGAGATGCTCAAGACGCCGGCCGGCGAGATCGAGACACTCAAGCTGGTAAAAGTGCCCGACCCCGGCGATGACCGTGGTACCGAAGTCTGGCTGGCAAAAAAACAGAGTTACCTGCCGGTGCGCCTGCTGGTGGTGGAAAAGGACGGAACACGCTTTGACCAGGTCGTTACCTCTATCAGCACGCAATAATCAGCACGCAATAATCAGCACGCAGTAATCAGCACGCAATAATCAGCACGCAGTAGTCGCAGGCGCAATCCCGCAGCCGGACCCGCAAGCCAACCCAAACCGCCCGGACAGGTTCCAGATCCAGCCGGGCTTCGCGTTTGCAGCAGTGTTGCGCGAATGAAAGTCCATTGATGAAACTCTCCCCCAGCCTGATTGACCACGCCGCCGAAGCCCTGGCGGCGGTAATGCGTTTTGAGTACCCGGCCGACGGCGTGTTGTCGCGTTACTTTCGTGCACACCACAGCCTCGGGCAGCAGGATCGCGGCTTTATCGCCGAGACCGTGTTCGCTGTTTTGCGGCGCAAGCGCCTGCTCGATTACCTGCTCGGCGATACCGGCGCGCGCGCCGTGGTCCTCGCCTGCCTGGCCGTGCTGCGCGGGCACAACCTGCGCGAGCTCGAGGCGGTGTGCAGCGCCCCCGAACTGGAGAAGCTGGGTGCCATCAAGCAGCGCGCGCACGAGGCGCTGCCCTTTGAGGTGGAGTGCGACCTGCCCGACTGGGTGGTGGAAAAGCTGCGCGCCAGTCACGACGATGCGGCGCTGCTCGAGTTGGCGCGCGGTTTGCAGCGGCCGGCACCGCTGGATTTGCGCGTGAACCTCGCCAAGACCACGCGCGAGGCGGCACTTGAGTCGTTCGCCGCGAGCGGCGTTCCGGGCGCGGCAATGAGCTATTCGCCCGCCGGCATCCGTCTCAAGGAAAAGCCCGCCTTGTCGCGCCACTCGCTGTATGTCGATGGCGCGATCGAGGTTCAGGACGAGGGCAGCCAGCTGCTGTGCTACCTGCTCGGGCCAAAACGCGGCGAGATGGTGGTCGATTTTTGCGCCGGCGCCGGCGGCAAGACCCTCGGCCTTGGCATGCTGATGCGCTCGACCGGCCGTCTTTATGCTTTTGATACCTCGGCATCGAGGCTGACCAAGTTGAAGCCGCGCCTCGCGCGCTCCGGCCTGTCCAACGTCCATCCGCAGCACATCGACAGCGAGCGCGACCCGCGCATCGGGCGGCTGGTCGGGAAAATCGACCGTGTGCTGATCGACGCACCGTGCAGTGGCATGGGCACGCTGCGCCGCAACCCCGACCTGAAATGGCGCCAGACCGCCGCGGCCATCGATGAGCTTGCGGCCAAGCAAAAGCGCATTCTCGAATCTGCGGCGCGCCTGGTCAAACCCGGCGGACAACTGGTCTATGCCACCTGCAGCATTCTCGCCGAGGAAAACGAAGCCATCGTCGAGGATTTCCTTTCGCGCCACCCTGAATTCCGGCTGCTGCCGGCGGCGGCCGAGCTGGCAAAGCGTGAAATTGAACTGCCGCCCGCGGACAGTCCCTATCTGCGCCTGGCGCCGCATTCGCACCAGACCGATGGATTCTTTGCCGCGCTGCTGGAGAAGGTCAAGGTGGCGTCCTGATTTTGCGGCGGATTTTGCGCAGGATGGTGCGCGACCTGATGCTTGGCCTTGCCCTGTGCCTGGTGTTGGCGCCGTTCGCAGCCGCGCAGGCGCAATCGCGGCCGCCGCCGCCGCCGCGCGATCCGATAGCCGCAGCCGGCACGATACAGGTGGTGTTCCCGCCCTGGGACAACGCCGAGCGCCTGGTGATCGAGGCGATTGACGCGGCCAAGCGGCAGGTTCTGGTGCAGGCTTTTGCCTTTACCAATCGCGGCATTGCCGGCGCGCTGATCGCCGCTCGCCGCCGCGGTGTCGACGTGCAGGTCACCGCGGATCGCGGACAGACTTTCAGCGGCGACAACAGCCGCATTCCCGAGCTCGCCGCTGCGGGCGTTCCGGTCTTTCTCGAGGTGCGCTACGCGGCGGCCCATAACAAGACCATGGTGATTGACGCCGGGACCGCCGAGCCGGTGGTGCTGACCGGCAGCTTCAACTGGACCTGGGGGGCGCAGCACCGCAATGCCGAGAACCTGCTGATCCTGCGCCGCAACCCCGAGCTGACGCGCGCCTACCACGACAACTGGCAGCGCCACCTTGCCGATGCGCTGCCTTATACTGCGGATTCACGTCCCCCTGCTGCGGAATCGCGTCCCGCCGCGGCGCGCTGAATCGAGCCGGCGAAAACCGTTTGAATGCGAAACCTTGCCCCCTGACCCGTACTGTTAAGTCATGACTGAAGCCCAGACCCGTAACCTGCTGCATAAAGCCTGGCTTGATGTCAGCGCCCTGACGAACTATCCCGAATTCATCGCCCTCGCGCTCTCGCTGCTGCTCGCCTGGGCCCTCAGCCGCTCGATAAAGTCCTCGGGGAGGTTTCAGTCGCTGGGAGATTTTGGCGCCGGTGGTGTCAAACGCATGTTGTTCCCGCTGCTCGGCCTGTTGCTTACCTCGGTCAGCCTGGTCGCGCTCAAGCCGTGGTTCGATGTCGACCTGTTGCGCCTTGCCGTGCCACTGTTCGGGTCGCTGGCCGTTGTGCGCGCGATTTTTTACCTGTTGCGCCAGGTGTTCACCGACGGTGGTGTGCTGGCCAGTTTTGAACGCACCATCGCCGCGGTGGTCTGGGTTGTGCTGGCGATTCACCTGTTCGGTATTTTGCCGCAGGCGGTGCAGTTGCTCGATGACATCGTATTTCACTTCGGCAAGCATAAATTCAGCCTCTGGATGGTGCTGACCGGACTGTTCTGGATGGGTGTCACGTTGCTGGTTTCACTGTGGCTGGGCCGCCTGCTGGAGCGGCGCCTGCTCAAGGCCGAGCACCTCGATGCCAATCTTCGCGTCGCCTTCTCACGCCTGATCAATGCGCTGCTGGTGGTGGTCGGGGTGCTGATCACGCTGCCGCTGGTCGGCATGGACATCACGGTGCTGTCGTTTTTCGGCGGTGCGCTGGGCGTCGGCCTGGGCATCGGCCTGCAGAAAATCGCCAGCAATTACATGAGCGGTTTCATCATCCTGCTCGAGCGCTCGGTTCGCCACGGCGACATGATCACGGCGGACAATTTTTATGGCGAGGTGCGCGCCATCACCGCGCGTAGCGTAATCGTGCAGTCCCTCGACGGCCGCGAGGCAATCATCCCGAACGAGATGTTTATCACGCAGACCGTGCTCAATCATTCTTTGCTGAACCGCAAGGTGCGCCTGGGCCTGCCGGTGCAGGTCAGCTACAGATCGGACCTGCAAAAGGCCATGGCCTTGATGACAGCGGCGGCATGTGCCCATCCGCGCGTGCTGCGGGACCCGGCGCCGGCAACCTGCCTGGTGCGCTTTGCCGACAGTGGCATTGATCTGGAATTGGGCGTCTGGATCGCCGATCCGGAGGCCGGCCAGCTCAACCTGCGTTCGGACATCAATCTGGTCATCTGGGAGGGCTTTAAGCGCGAGGGAATCGAGATCCCATATCCACAGCGCGAAGTGCGTCTTCTTGGCGCTACCGAAAGCCCTGCTAAAGCAATATAAACAGAAGGTTATCCATTGCGGCCGGAAGCCCCTTCGGGATGTGCGGAATTGACGTAAAATGAATTCAATTTAACCAGTCTAGGCCAATCAATGACCTTCGCCGAAATTCGTGAAATGCCGGTTTTTTTCTCCGGTATTTTTGATCTTCAATGGTGGCAACTTGCGCTGATCGCGCTGGCGCTGACGCACGTCACCATCGCCGCAGTGACCATTTTCCTGCACCGGCACCAGGCCCATAGGGCGCTGGAGCTGCATCCGATCGCCAGTAATTTCTTCCGCCTATGGCTGTGGATGACCACCGGCATGGTGACCAAGGAATGGGCCGCCATCCATCGCAAGCATCACGCCAAGTGCGAGACTGTCTATGACCCGCACAGCCCGCAGGTGCTGGGCCTCAACCGCGTGCTGTGGGGCGGCGTGCTCCTTTATGTCAAGGAATCGCGCATCAAGGACACCATCGAGCGCTACGGCCACGGCACGCCGGACGACTGGCTCGAGCACAACCTGTACAGCAAGTACCAGACCCTCGGCCTGACCATCATGGGCACCATCAATGTGTCCCTGTTCGGCATCGTTCCCGGCCTGATCATGCTGTTGACGCAGATCATCTGGATTCCGTTCTGGGCGGCCGGCGTGATCAACGGCATCGGTCATTATTTTGGATATCGCAATTTTGATTGCGCCGATGCCAGCACCAATATCGTCCCGTGGGGCATCCTCATCGGCGGCGAGGAGCTGCACAACAACCACCACACCTATGCCACCTCGGCCAAGCTGTCGAACAAATGGTATGAGTTCGATATCGGCTGGATGTACATCTGCATGATGGAAGCGGTCGGTCTTGCCACGGTAAAGAAAGTCGCACCGACGCCGAAGATGGCCGGTGCCAAGGCCGTGGCCGACGCCGCCACGCTGCAGGCGGTGATTACCAACCGCTACGACGTGCTGGCAAAGTATGCCAAGTCGCTGCGTGCCACCTACTCCGAGGAGGTGGCCAAGCTGCGCGACCATTCGCCGCAGGACGCCGAGATGCTGGGCCGTTTCAAGCGCTGGCTCAATCGCGACCACAAGGCGCTGGCTGCGCCGGAGAAACAGCAACTTGCCGAAGCGCTGGCCAAGAGCAAGCCGCTTGAGACCGTCTACACCATGCGCCAGGAACTGGCGGCGCTGTGGGAGCGCTCAAGCGCGTCCAAGGAGCAATTGCTCAAGGACCTGCAGGACTGGTGCAAACGCGCCGAGGCGAGCGGCATCCGCCAGCTTGAGGAGTTCTCGCTCAGGTTGCGCTGTTACGCCTGAGCCTGTGGCCATATGAAATGCCCGCTTCGGCGGGCATTTTTTTGGCCCGTGTTTTGCGCCGAAAGGGCGCGCGTCCCGCAACGACAACGGAGACGGCAATAAAAAAGCCCGCAATCGCGGGCTTTTTTATTGCAGACGGCTTACTTCAGCTTCGTCTCCTTGTAGAGCACGTGCTTGCGCACCTTGGGATCGTATTTGATGATTTCCATCTTGTCCGGCATGGTGCGCTTGTTCTTGGTCGCGGTGTAGAAGTGGCCGGTGCCGGCACTCGACTCGAGCTTGATTTTTTCACGCATGATCGTTGTCCTTGAAGCTTGGCTTGGTGCTGGGTTTCTCGGTGGCTTACAGCTTGCCCTTGGCGCGCAGTTCGGCCAGAACGACCTCGAGGCCCTTCTTGTCGATGGTGCGCAGGCCGGCCGTGGTGACGCGCATGGTAATGAAGCGCTTTTCCGACTCAAGCCAGAAGCGGCGACTCTGCAGGTTGGGCAGAAAGCGGCGCTTGGTCTTGTTGTTAGCATGGGACACATTGTGTCCGGTCATCGGTTTTTTGCCGGTGACTTGGCAGACGCGTGCCATGGCATTACTCCAGTTCGAAAAAAGACTTCTATTATAGCCAGAAAACCAGGCTTTTTTCAAGTTCTTGCTGGAACGGGCCGGAAACGGGCGGGGCCGGGCGAATTTTCCGGCCAATTGGAAAACCGTCAGTCAAATCAGGCCTCTTTCAGCGAAGGACATGGCCGCCCCTTCGCCGACGATAAAGTGGTCGAGGACGCGGATGTCCACCAGGGCGAGCGCCTGGCGCAGCGTGCGGGTAAGTAATTCGTCGGCCTGGCTGGGTTCGGCCAGGCCGGAAGGGTGATTGTGCGCAAAGATGATGGCCGCCGCACCGTGGGCGAGGGCGAATTTGACGATTTCACGCGGGTAGACGCTGGTCTGGGTGAGGGTGCCGCGAAACAATTCCTCGGCGGCAATGACGCGGTTTTGCGCATCAAGCAGCACCGCCATGAACACTTCGTAATCGCGGCCGGACAAGGTAAGGCGGAGGTAGTCGCGCACCGATTGCGGCGAGGACAGTGCGTCGCGCGTGCGCATTTGTTCGTCAAGGGCGCGGCGTGCCAGCTCCAGCGCGGCCTGCAGTTGTGCGGCTTTGGCCGGCCCTATGCCGGCGGTTTGCGTGAGCTTTTGGTGGCTCGCTGCTGCCAGCCGGGCGAGTGACCCGTGTTGCGCGACCAACTCGCGTGCCAGATCAAGCGCGCTTTTCCCGGCGATGCCGGTACGCAGGAAAATCGCCAGTAACTCGGCGTCGGAGAGTGCCGCAGCCCCATGTGTGAGCAGTCGCTCACGCGGACGTTCGGCCGCGGGCCAGTCGGTAATCCTCATGATTTTCCTGATTTTTTGTAGAAGGTTTCGCGGCGGGTTGCCGATGAGTTTTGGCGTAGAATCGCTTTTCTTAATAACGTTGTTACTCCCATTCGGATGACTGGACTCAAGGGCAAACGCATTCTGCTGGGCCTGACCGGCGGCGTCGCCGCCTACAAGGCGGCCGAGTTGACGCGCCTGTTGACTAAAAGCGGTGCTGATGTTCGCGTGGTCATGACGCAGGCTGCGTGCCGCTTCATTACGCCGGTAACCATGCAGGCGCTGTCAGGCCAGGCCGTGCACACCGACTTGTGGGATGCCGCTGTGCCCAACAACATGGGGCACATTGAACTGACGCGCGACCGCGACCTCATCCTGGTTGCGCCGGCCAGTGCGGATTTTCTCGGCAAGCTTGCGTGGGGCCTCGCCGACGACCTGCTTTCCACGCTGTGCGCGGCGCGTCGCTGCACGCTGGCCGTTGCACCGGCGATGAATGTCGAAATGTGGGACAACCCGGCAAACCAGCGCAATGTCGCCATGCTGCGCGCCGATAATGTGCGCGTGCTGGGTCCTGCTGCGGGCGACCAGGCCTGTGGTGAGACGGGCATGGGCCGCATGCTCGAACCCGGACAGATACACGCCGAAGTTGCCGCGCTGCTCGGGCCGCAGCTCCTGTCGGGGAAAAGCGTGCTTGTCACCGCCGGTCCGACCTACGAGCCGATAGACACGGTGCGCGGCATCACCAATATGAGTTCGGGCAAGATGGGCTATGCGGTGGCGCAGGCCGCGGCCGAGGCCGGTGCCACGGTCACCCTGGTCAGCGGACAGACTGCCCTTGCGACCCCTGCCGGTGTCACGCGCGTGCCGGTGGGCAGTGCGCGCGAAATGCACGCTGCAGTGCTGAAGCGGGCGAAAAAAGCCGACATATTCATCGCCGTCGCGGCGGTCGCCGATTACCACGTCGTCGGCGCCAAGGGGCACAAGATCAAGCGCGGCACCGGCAATGTGCAGATCGAACTTGCCGCCAACCCCGACATACTGGCCGAAGTCGCCGCCATGAAACCGGGACCGTTTTGCGTCGGATTTGCCGCCGAGACAGAGAACCTGCGCGCTTACGCGCAGGCCAAGCGCAAGAAAAAGAACATCCCCCTGCTTGCCGCCAACCTGGCGCAGGAGGCGTTCGGCCGCGATGACAACGCACTGACGCTGTTCCATTCCAAGGGTGAAACCGAACTGCCGCGTGCACTAAAAATCGTGCTGGCGCGCCAGTTGGTTGCGCATATCGCCGGCATGCTTCCCAAATCGCGCTGAGCGCGGACGCTATCGCGCCGCGTCAGCGTCCGTGAAATGCAGCCGGCCTGACGGCCGCTGATTTCACGGGTCGACTGCACAGCCGCCACGGTCAAATTAAATGAAAACAATCGACGTAAAGATTCTCGATCCGCGCATGCGCGACCAGTTGCCGCAGTACGCCACGGCCGGCGCCGCCGGGCTGGACCTGCGCGCCTGTATCGACGCGCCGGTGGCGTTGCTGCCGGGCGAGTCGCAGCTCTTTGCTAGCGGCCTTGCCATTCATATCGCCGACCCGGGCTACGCGGCGATCATCCTGCCCCGTTCCGGCCTGGGGGTGAAGCATGGCATCGTGCTGGGCAACCTCGTCGGACTGATCGATTCGGACTATCAGGGCGAATTGAAGGTGTCGTTGTGGAATCGCGGCAATGCGGCCTTCACCATCCAGCCGTTTGAGCGCATTGCACAGCTGGTGGTGATCCCGGTGGCGCAGGTGGGTTTCAATATCGTCGAGGCGTTTGCCGCCTCGGATCGTGGCGCGGGCGGTTTTGGCAGCACCGGCAAGCGGTGACGGCATAGTCACGAAAAAAGGGCGGCCCCGGCCGCCCTTTTTTCTTTTCCGCGATCGCCTCAGTTGAGCGTGTCAGACCAGATGTTTTGCGCCCAGGCGAGCGCGTAAGTGCCTTCGAGTTCGCTGCGCTGTGTCGATACGCCGCCCGCGCCGGCCACCGGCACCAGGGTTTTTTGCGCCGCATCGTAGCGGTGAACGCTGGCGACGTGGACCACTTCCTTCGCCGAGACAAAGCTGTAGCAGGTGTTGGCCAGCGTCGGTGTGGCGCTGGGCTGGCGGCCGTTCATCAGTTCGACAATCGCCGCCGCGGCGAGCTTGCCGTGCTGGTTGGCCATGTGGCCGGACTTGGGCATCGCCGGCGCTGACAGGGTTGCATCGCCCAGCACATGCACGTTCTTTACCGCCAGCGATTCCATTGACAGCCAGTCAACGCCGCACCAGCGGTTGTTTGCGGTGATCAGGCCGGAAGTTCGTGCGATATCACCCGCACGCATCGGCGGCAGCACGTTGAGCACATCGCCTTTTACCGTGTCAAAGTCGGTCTTGACCGCCATGCCGGCGACATCGACGTCCTTGACTTCCATGTTGCCGCGGTATTCGACAATGCCGCTGTACAGGTCGCGCCAGGCGGCCTTGAACAGCGGGCCCTTGGAGGTGACATCCTCGTTGGCATCCAGGATCAGCACCTTGGAGCGCGGCTTCGCCTGCTTGAAATACGAGGCGACCTGGCAGGCGCGCTCGTACGGGCCGGGCGGGCAACGGTAGGGCGCCTTGGGGATGGACAGCACGTAGACGCCGCCGTCACGCATGTCCTCAAGCTGTTTTCTCAGTGCGATCGTATCCGGACCGGCCTTCCAGGCGTGCAGGATTTTTTTCTGGTTGTCGGCGTTCATCAGCGCGGGGATCTGGTCAAACATGAAATCCACGCCCGGCGAGACCACCAGCCTGTCATAGCTCATGTCGGCGTACTTGGCCTTGAACTTGACGATTTTCTTTTGCGTGTCGAGGCCGCTTACTTCGTCGATGAGTACCTGCACGCCATGCTCGCGCAGGCCCTGGTAGCTGCGCGTGATATCCGCCATGGTCTTGGTTCCGCCCAGCACCAGGTTGGATATGGGGCATGAGATGAACTGCGGACTGCGGTCGATGAGGAATACTTCGATGGTGCCGCCCGACCACATGCGCAGGTACTTGGCGCAGGTCGCCCCGCCGTAACCGGCACCGATCACCACCACGCGCCCGATCGGTTTGGCCGGTGCGGCTGGCTGGGTGGCGCAGCCGGGCAGGGTGGCTGCGGCGGCGGTACTGGCGGCAACGGCACCGCTGGCCTTGAGAAAATCGCGTCGGTCGAAGGTCTTTTTCATGGTCGTCCCCTTATTTGGCCTTCTGTTGCGCGAAGTAGGTGGCGACAAGCGCGATTTGCTCGTCACTGTAGCCCTTGGACAACTGGTGCATGATGGTGGCAGGGCGCTTGCCGTCCTTGAATTCCTTCATCAGCTGGGCGATGTCGCTGCGTCCGGCGAGGCTGGCCATGCCGCCCTGGCTGACGCCGTTGGTGCCGTGGCAGTTGGCGCAGTTGGCGGCGATATTGCGCCCGGCATTGGCGTCCTGCGCCTGGGCGAAGTTGCAAAGGCCGATGGCGCAAGCGGCGACAAGGCTTGCGACGGCATTGCGGGTTTTCATGGTTGTTCTCCTTGGGGCACAAGTTAAATTTGTGCAGCGAGTGTCGCCTTCACTGCAAGGGCCTGTCAAGGACTGCCGCAGCATGAGCTTATGCCCGCGTGCCATAAGCTGAAAAGCCGCGCTGGGCGCGGCTTTTCAGCTGTTTGGCACTGTCGCAGTACTCAGGCTTCGGCTTCCGGAACGGCCTCGGCGGCTGGTGCCTGCTTGGGAAAGTTCAGCACAACCTTGCCGTCGGTGCCGATGTCGACGGTGACCTTGCCGCCGTTGGCGAGGCGGCCGAACAGCAGTTCATCGGCGAGGCCGCGGCGGATGGTGTCCTGGATCAGGCGCGACATCGGCCGTGCGCCCATCAGCGGGTCAAAGCCGTGCTTGGCCAGGTGTTCCTTCAGCTTGTCGGTGAACACCGCCTCGACTTTTTTCTCGTGCAACTGTTCCTCGAGTTGCATCAGGAACTTGTCGACCACACGCACGATGATGTCATGGTCGAGTGCGCTGAATGAAATCGTCGCGTCAAGGCGGTTGCGGAATTCCGGCGTGAACAGGCGCTTGATCTCGCCCATTTCATCACCGGCTTCCTTCCTGGCGGTGAAGCCCATGACCGTCTTGTTCAGCGCTTCGGCGCCGGCGTTGGTGGTCATGATGATGATGACGTTGCGGAAATCGGCCTTGCGCCCGTTGTTGTCGGTCAGCGTGCCGTGGTCCATCACCTGCAGCAGGATGTTGTAGACGTCAGGATGCGCTTTTTCGATTTCGTCGAGCAGCAACACCGCGTAGGGCTTCTTGGTGATGGCCTCGGTGAGTAGGCCGCCCTGGTCAAAGCCGACGTAGCCGGGGGGGGCGCCGATGAGTCGCGACACGGCATGCCGCTCCATGTACTCGGACATGTCAAAGCGGTGCAGTTCGACACCGAGGCAGTAGGCCAGTTGTTTGGCCACTTCGGTCTTGCCCACGCCGGTGGGGCCGCTGAACAGGAAGGCGCCAATCGGTTTGGTCGGGCTGCCAAGTCCGGAGCGCGCGGTGCGGATCGCCGCGGTCAGCGCGTCGATGGCTTTTTCCTGGCCGAACACCACCGCCTTGAGGTCGCGGTCGATGTTCTTCAGGGCGTTGCGATCGTCGTTGGACACGCTTTGCGGCGGGATGCGTGCGATCTTGGAGATGATGTCCTCGATCTCGGGCTTGCCAATGACTTTTTTCTGCTTCGACTTGGGCAGGATGCGCTGCGCGGCGCCGGCCTCGTCGATGACGTCGATGGCCTTGTCCGGCAGGTGGCGGTCATTGATGTAGCGGGCGGAGAGTTCGGCCGCCGATGAGAGCGCGCTGGCGCTGTACTTCACGCCGTGGTGCGCCTCGAAGCGCGACTTGAGGCCGCGCAGGATCTGCACCGTCTCCTCGACCGAGGGTTCGTTGACGTCGATTTTCTGGAAACGGCGCGACAAGGCGTGGTCTTTTTCGAACACGCCGCGGTACTCGTTGTAGGTGGTCGCGCCTATGCACTTGAGCGCGCCCGAGGACAGCGCCGGCTTGAGCAGGTTGGACGCATCGAGCGTGCCGCCCGAGGCCGCGCCGGCACCGATCAGGGTGTGGATCTCGTCGATGAACAGGATGCCGTTGGGGTTGTCGAGCAACTGCTTGAGCACGGCCTTGAGGCGTTGCTCAAAGTCGCCGCGGTACTTGGTCCCGGCGAGCAGGGCGCCCATGTCTAGCGAGTAGACCTGGCACTTGGCCAGCACCTCGGGCACCTGGCCCTCGACGATGCGCCGCGCCAGGCCCTCGGCGATGGCGGTCTTGCCGACGCCCGCCTCCCCGACCAGCAGGGGGTTGTTCTTGCGCCGGCGGCACAGCGTCTGGATGACGCGCTCGACTTCGCGGTCGCGGCCGATGAGCGGGTCGATCTTGCCGACCAGCGCCTGGGCGTTGAGGTTTTGCGTGTAAGTCTCGAGCGCGCCGCCGGCCTGTTGCTCCTCGCCGGCCTGCTCGGGCTGCTCTTCGCCCTTGGCACCCGGCGCCTGCGGCGCCTTGGTGATGCCGTGCGAAATGAAATTGACCACGTCAAGGCGCGTCACGCCCTGCTGGTGCAGGAAATACACTGCGTGAGAATCTTTTTCCCCGAAAATCGCCACCAGCACGTTGGCGCCGGTCACTTCTTTCTTGCCCGAGGACTGCACGTGCAGGATGGCGCGCTGGATCACGCGCTGGAAGCCCAGCGTCGGCTGGGTGTCGATTTCCTCGGAGCCGGCGACGGTGGGAGTGTGGGTGGCAATGAAATCGGCAAGTGCTTTTTTCAGCTCGTCAATATTGGCGGCGCAGGCGCGCAGCACTTCCGCGGCGGTCGGGTTATCGAGCAGGGCGAGCAACAGGTGCTCGACCGTGATGAACTCGTGGCGTTTCTGGCGTGCCTCGACAAAGGCCATGTGAAGACTGACTTCGAGTTCCTGCGCGATCATGGTTTGAGACCCTGTGGTGACACTAGAACACTAGCACACTAGCGAAGCCGGGCTGGAAAAGCCCTCCCGGCAGATCATGTTTCTTCCATCACGCATTGCAGCGGATGTTGGTACTTGCGGGCAAACGCGGCAACCTGTTCGACCTTGGTGGTGGCGATATCTTTCGGAAACACGCCGCAGACACCCATGCCTTCGCGGTGGACCTTGAGCATGACCTGCGTCGCCTGTTCCCGTGACAACGCAAAAAAAGACTGCAGTACCAGTACGACAAATTCCATCGGCGTGTAGTCGTCGTTCAAGAGAAGAACCTTGAACATTGGCGGGGGCTTGAGCTTGCTTTTCTTCGCTTCAAGTACCGTACCTTCTCGTGAGCGTGTTGCCATGGATGTATTGCCGTGCCTTCCTGAACACTAAGCCAGAACCGCGTACCCGTCAATTTGCTGGAGCGCATTTCGCGGAACAATCGTGCAGTGCCTGTCGGCGATGCGCAATTAACGCACACTTTATCGGCAGTCCCGTATCGGTGCAACGTCGAATAGATGGGTATTACAACGCTGTAAAACAAGCTTCGGGTACTTGACGGACGTTATAAATTCACGGTACAACGCGTTTGTGTCTGTTTCTAAAGTAACTCTGGTCAGACTGCGGTCCTCGCCCGGAGTTCACCGCCGGGCAGGCACCGGTCCGGGAAAGGTCCCGGGTTTTATTTTTTTAGGAAGGTTTGTTTCCATGGCGACAGGTACAGTGAAGTGGTTTAACGATGCCAAGGGGTTCGGCTTCATCACCCCCGATGACGGCGGCGAAGATCTTTTTGCGCATTTCTCGGCGATCCAGATGGGCGGGTTCAAGACGCTCAAAGAGGGCCAGAAGGTCAGCTTTGAGGTCACGCAAGGCCCCAAGGGCAAGCAAGCCTCGAATATCCAGGCGGCATAGCAGCCGCGTCGCGGGCGCTAACCCGGCGCCCGCGGTTGGTAATTGTCCCGTGTTGCGGGACCTGCAAGTGGTAATGAAAAGGCCGCTTGTGCGGCCTTTTTGCGTTTCGCAAACCGGGCTTTTACGCTGCACGGCCGCACCGGCCGGCAATCCCGGCCTGCCTTCATGGCGGACCGGGTGGGAGCGGGTGCAGGGCATAGAATGCGGCCAGACCGCCCGCCGGGCGGCGCTTCCCGGATTGCCACGCCATGCCGCGCCTTATCCTGCTCAACAAGCCCTATGGCGTGCTCTGCCAGTTCACCAGCGAGGGCGGCCGCAGCTGCCTTGCCGACTATGTCGACGTGCCCGGTGTCTACCCGGCTGGCCGGCTCGACGCCGACAGCGAGGGCCTGGTGCTGCTGACCGACGACGGCGCGCTGCAGCAGCGCATCAGCAATCCGCGTCACAAGCTGGGTAAAACCTACTGGGTGCAGGTGGAGGGGGAGCCGACGGACGCGGCGATAGCCAAGCTGCGACGCGGCCCCGATCTTGCCGATGGCGCGACCCTGCCGTGCGAGGCGCGGCGCATCGGCGAGCCACCGGGCCTGTGGCCGCGCGTTCCGCCTATTCGTGTGCGCAAGGCCATCCCGACCACATGGCTGGAACTGGGCCTCAAAGAGGGGCGAAACCGGCAGGTCAGGCGCATGACCGCCGCCGTGGGTTATCCGACGCTGCGCTTGGTGCGTGCGACCATCGGACCCTGGCGGCTGGATGGCCTGGCGCCTGGACGCTGGCGCGAGCTCGCTGTCAACCAGTTGTAATACCGGGCGTTATTTGCTCAGACACCTGTTTAAAAGTGTCGGATAAAGCGACTCAACCCACAAAGAAGGAAAGACATGAAAAAGCTGATGACCCTGATTGTTGCCGCTGCATTCGCCGCCAGCACCGGTGCCGCATTTGCCCAGTCCGCCGCTCCCGCCGCTCCCGCCAAGTCTGAGGCCAAGGCCGCTCCCGCTGCCAAGTCGGATGCCAAGGCTCCCGCCAAGTCGGACAAGAGCACCAAGAAGAGTTCCAAAAAGAAGAGCAAAAAGACCACGACACCAAAAGCCAGCTAATTGATTTAAAAGGGAAAAATATCTCTCCGTAAGAGACGTGTTTTTTTCCTGTCATTCAGCTGTCAACCTGATCGTAGTCACCGCGTTATTGGCACTGACTGGGTTTTCCTGGTCATGCCATCAAAACCTACTAACTGCATTTGAGAGAGGAAAGACAATGAAAAAATTCATCAGCATCCTGATCGCCGCTGCGTTCGCCGTTTCCGCTGGTTCCGCCCTTGCCGCTGCGCACACGGGTGCGCCGGCTAAAGCCGACGATAAGAAGGCCGCTGCCGCTCCCGCTAAAGCCGACGACAAGAAAGCCGCTCCCGCTAAAGCCGCCGACAAGAAAGCCGCTCCCGCTAAAGCCGCCGACACCACTAAAGCCGCCGCCGACAAGAAGGCCGCTCCTGCCAAGGACGTCGTTAAAGAAACCACCAAGAAGTAATTTCGGCATCAGGTATTTGGAAAAGGCCGGGTTCGCCCGGCCTTTTTTATTGGCTTGAAGGTGCGCGCGTACTGCACAATTCGCACCGCCTTCCTGATGGCCCTTCAAGGCACAATGCCCGCCAAGGTGGTTCGGTGCATTGCATTGCTTGAGCAGGGTCGACTTTTGAAATGGGGTTTTACAATGTTGCAGAGCAAGATTTTTTCGCCGCGTATGGTCGGCCTGTTACTGGCGTCGATGCTTCTGTGTGCCACAACCGTGCGCGCGGCGCAGCCGGCCATCAGCCTCAACGCCGGCATCCATGTGATCAATGCCGAGGTGGTCAACACCATGGCTTCGCGCTCACAGGGCTTGATGTTCCGTAAATCACTGCCCCCCAACCAGGGCATGTTGTTTGTCTTTGACGTTACCGAGCGCCACTGCATGTGGATGAAGAACACGCTCATCCCCCTTGCCGTGGCCTTTATCGACGAGCAGGGGGTGATCCTTAATGTCGAGGAAATGCAGCCGCAGACCGAGGATTCGCATTGCGCCACCGGGCGGGCGCGTTATGCCCTGGAGATGACCGCGGGCTGGTTTTCCAAGCGCGGCCTGAAGCCCGGCTTGAAGCTGGGCGGCATGGACAAGGCCCCCGGACCGCAATAGTTGCAGGGTGCAATAAAAAAGGGGCCTTGCGGCCCCTTTTTTATTGTTGCGGCCGTGTCGCTTAGAGACCGCCGTTTTGTTGCGCCACCATGCAGTAGAGCATGGGCAATGACAGCATGGTGTTGGCTCGCGAGGTAAGCATGGCCAGGCGTGCGGCCTTGGCTTTTTCCTCCGGCGGCACGGTGACGATGCCAAGCGCCTTTTTCTGGTTCGGCCAGATGATGAACCAGACGTTGAAGGCCATGATGGCGCCAAGCCACATGCCGATCGCGATGGCCGTGAACGGGCGGGCAAACGTGAACAGCGAGCCGATGTAGCCGTTCATGGTCGCGAGGATCAGGCCGGTGACCAGGGTGGCAAGCGCGGCCCAGCGAAACCAGAACAGCACCGCCGGCGCGATGACCTTGCCGATGGCCGGTTTTTGCTCGTCGGGGATTTTCGGCATCGAGGGGATTTGCACGAAGTTCAGGTACCACAACAGCCCGATCCACATGATCCCGGAGATGACGTGCAGATAACGCATGAAGAAGGCGCCCCAGGCGTGGTCGTACTTGATGCCGCCGCCGACGAGGGCAATCAGAACGACGACGAGGACCGCGCCCGCCGCAATGGTTCGTCCGAGGGATTGGAAAATTGCACCCATGGCAGAGACTCCTTTTAATTATGGGATTGGCCGCGGCCGGGAGCCGTGACCTGTCGAGGGGGCGGAGTTTAACACAGTCTTTTTGCCGCAAATCCCTGCGTGCAGTGCGGGATTGATTGCCGTGCTCAGCGCGGTCTCTCGACGCGCACCAGCGCGCCGCCCTCGGCCAGCGTGACATCGAGCAGATCGCCGCCCGCGAGGGCGCTGCCGCGCATGACCACGCGCCCCTTGGCGTCGCGTACCACGCTGTAGCCGCGCGCGAGCACCGCAGACGGGTCGAGGTGCGTGAGGCTGGCGCCGAGCCGTTCCAGTCGCGCATGCAGTGTTTCCTCGCGCCGTGTCCAGGCCTTGCGCAGACGCTGCGCCGCCTGCGCAACCGCCTGCAGCAGCAATTCCGGTTGCGGCAGTTGCGCACGGCTGCGTTGCGTCAGCGCGTCCAGCCGCCAGCGGCTGGACTGCATGGCGTGTGCGGTGGCACTCGACAGGCGCAGCCGCAGCTGCGCGAGCAGCTCGCCCTGCGCGGCGATGCGTTCGCCCGGATGGGCGAGGCGGCGGGTCAGCAGGTCGAGGCGCTGCATGCGGTTTTCGAGCTTGCGCCCCATGGTGCGGCTCAGCGCATCGACCAGGGCGGCTATTTCGCGCAGCAGCTCGTTGCGCGACGGGCTGGCGAGCTCGGCCGCGGCGGTGGGGGTGGGTGCGCGCCGGTCGGCGGCAAAATCGGCAATGGTGAAATCCGTTTCGTGTCCGACGCCGCTGATCACCGGCACCGGGCAGGCGCATAGGGCGCGCGCCAGCTGCTCGTCGTTGAACGACCACAAGTCTTCAATGGCGCCGCCACCGCGGGCGATGATCAGCACATCGCATTCGGCGCGCTCGCTGGCCTGGCGTACCGCGCGCACCAACTGGGCGGCGGCGTCCGCGCCCTGCACCGCCGAAGGGTAGATGATCACCGCCACCGAGGGATTGCGCCGGCGCAAGGTGGTAAGGATGTCGCGCAGCGCAGCACCGGCAAGCGAAGTGACCACGCCGATGGCCCGGGGGCAGGCGGGCAGGGCGCGTTTTCTTGATTCCTCAAACAGCCCTTCGGCGGCGAGTTTGTCGCGCAGGCGCAGGAAAGCCTCGTACAGCGCGCCCTGGCCGGCGCGGCGCATGGTCTCTATATTGAGCTGGAACTCGCCGCGCGCCTCGTACATGGTGACCAGTGCGCGTGCCTCGACCTGCATGCCGTCGCGCGGTTGCCAGTCGAGGCCGGACGAGCGGTTGCGGAACATTACACAGCGCACCTGCGCCGTGCTGTCCTTGAGCGAAAAATACCAGTGGCCGGATTTGGCCTGCAGCAGGTTGGAGATCTCGCCACCGACCCAGAGCAGCGGATAGCGATGCTCAAGCAGGTCGCGCACACTGCGATTGAGGGCGGAAACGCTGAGAATCTCTGAGGGGAGGGGGGCGGAAAGCCGCGCCAGATCTGGCTCTGCAGGCATGGGCGCAGTCTACACTATCCACAACAAGAGGCGATTGCCGGCGGTGCCGGCGATCGCCAGGCGTTTCTCCGTCCGGCGCCCCAGGGAAATGATCATAAGTAATTGAATATAGTTAAAAATACAAAAAGTTCAAAATTTGGGCAATCTAGCGCAGACCCTTATTTGACGCCATTTTCGGGCCTGATTGCCGGTGCAATCCACAAGCTTATCCACAGGGTTTGTGGATAACTTGCCGTCTTGCCCATGTGCCAATTCGGTGATTGCGCTGCGGCATCCGCGCCGCATTGAAGTGCAAGCAATTTTTCAGCAATCCGATTCAAGGCATTGAAAGATAAAACGCCTGCAAATGCGCTGCCTTGCTGAAAAGCCCCATGCAGGCTAAAGTTACGCCGGTCAAAATACGCTGAAAGAAAAACGCGCATGTGGTCAATTATTCAAGCGGCAGGCTGGCCGATTTATCCCTTGTTGCTGGCTTCAGTGATCGCGGTTGCGCTCATCATCGAGCGACTGGTGATCCTGCGCCGCGCAAAAATCGTTCCGGCCGGCCTGCTCGAAAAGGTTTTCGCCGCGTACCGGCAGCAAGGCATCACGCCCGAATTGCTGACCAAGCTGGCGCAGGATTCGCCGCTGGGCCAGGTGCTCGCGGCGGGTTTGCGCAACCACAAGAGCTCGCGCTATGTGATGAAAGAATCCATCGAGGAGGCCGGGCGCGGCGTGACCCACGAACTCGAGCGCTTTCTCACTACGCTTGGCACCATCGCCTCCATCAGCCCGTTGATGGGACTGTTCGGCACGGTGGTCGGCATGATCGAAATTTTCGCCTCCAACGCGCCCACCGGCACCAACCCGACGCAGCTTGCGCACGGCATTTCGGTGGCCTTGTACAACACCGGCTTTGGCCTGGTAATCGCCATCCCGGCGATGATTTTCTACCGCCATTTCCGCGGCCTTGTCGACAGCTTTGTGGTCGAAATGGAATTGCAGGCCGCCAGGCTCGTTGACATGGTGCACGGCGATCGACTGGAAAACGCCGAACAGGCAAGTAAATGAATTTCAGCCGCGGCAGGGGCAAGGAAGATCCGGAAATCAACCTGATTCCGCTGATCGACGTGCTGCTGGTGATCATCATTTTCCTGATGCTCACAACGACTTACTCGCGCTTTGCCGAGTTGCAGATCAACCTGCCCACCGCCGATGCCGAAAAGCAGGCCGACCGTGCCAATGAAATCAACATCGTCGTCAGTGCCAGCGGCCAGTATTACATCGGCAAGACGCCGGTTGCCGCGCGCGATGCCCCCGGCCTGTCGGCCGAGATGCGCCGCGTCGGGGCAAACCTTAAAGATCCGGTGGTGATCATCAACGCCGATGCGGGCACCACCCACCAGTCGGTGATCACCGTGATGCAGGCGGCGCAGCAGGCCGGTTACGGCCAGATTTCTTTCGCCACCCAGACCGGCAAGTAAGCGCCCGCCGGCGATGCCCACAGCCGCCGGCATTTCCTCCGTGATCGCGCGCCACTGGAGCCGGCGCGACGCCGTCTCGTTCGCGCTCTACCCCGTCAGCCTGTTGTTTCGCCTGCTGGTCGCGCTGCGCCGCGGCGCCTACCGCCTCGGCATTTTTTCCAGCAGCCGTCTCGCGGTGCCGGTGGTCGTTGTCGGCAACCTCACGGTCGGGGGCAGCGGCAAGACGCCGCTTGTTATCGCGCTGGCGCAAGAGTTGGCCAGGCGCGGCCTGCAACCGGGCATTGTCAGCCGCGGCCATGGTGGCAGCGGCACGGCGCCCCGTGCCGTGCGCGAGAGCGGCGAGGCTGCGGACTTTGGCGACGAACCGCTGCTGCTGGCAAGAAAGTGCGGCGGTCCGGTCTGGGTCGGCCGCGACCGCGCCGCGACCGGCACCGCGCTGCTCGCCGCCCATCCGCAGTGCGACCTGTTACTGCTCGATGACGGGCTGCAACACTATGCCCTCGCGCGCGACTTTGAAATTGCCGTCGAGGACGCACGCGGCTTCGGCAACGGTTTCATGCTGCCGGCCGGGCCGCTGCGCGAGCCGGCCGCCAGGCCGGTCGATGCGCGCGTAATTAACACCGAGCCGGCCGCCAGGCCGGTCGATGCGCGCGTAATCAACACCGAGCCGGGCGTGAGGCCGGTCGATGCGCGCGTAATCAACAGCGGTCCGGACGACCGGCGCGCGTCCCCGGCTGCGGCGACTTTTTCCATGCGCCTCGCAACGCGGCGGTTGTACCGCCTGGATGATCCGGCGCGCGATGTTGCCGCCGCCGAACTTGCCGGCCTGCGCCTGCACGCGGTGGCGGGCATCGGCAATCCGGCGCGGTTTTTCGCCCAGCTTGACGCGCTCGGCCTCGCCTGTGCGACCCATGCGTTTCCCGACCATCACGTCTTTACGCCGCAAGATGTTCTCTTTGACGATTGCGACGCCGTTCTGATGACCGAGAAGGATGCGGTAAAATGCACCCACTTCGGGCGCACCGATTTGTACGCGCTGGAAGTGCAAGCCGAAATCGATCCGGCCCTGATCGAACTCATTCTGAGGCGCATCCATGGACGCACGCCTGCTTGAAATTCTGGTCTGCCCGTTGTGCAAGGGCCCGCTCGTATTGCGCAAGGCCGAGCAGGAGCTCGTGTGCAAGGCCGACCGCCTCGCCTTTGGCATTCGCGACGGCATCCCGGTGATGCTCGAGGACGAGGCGCGCAAGCTCGCACCGCTGGAAGAGATCGACTAGAAGGCTTCCAAGACAATGCGCATAAAAGATGACAATGGTGCGGCCGGTCAGCACGATTCCTCTTCGACAGCCTCCGATTCGGGGGATTTAAAGGGGGCATCGCCCCCTTTTCCAGCGGCCTGCTAGAGCGGTTGCCATGCCAGTCCCTTTTCGCGTCGTCATCCCGGCGCGCTACGCCTCCAGCCGCCTGCCCGGCAAGCCGCTTGCCGATATCGCCGGCAAGCCGATGGTGGTGCGCGTTGCCGAGCGTGCGCGCCTGAGCGGCGCCGCGTCGGTGGTGGTTGCCACCGACCACGCTGACATCCTCGCCGCGGCGCGTGCCCACGGCATCGATGCGCTGATGACCAGGTCTGATCACGCCACCGGCACCGACCGTATCGCCGAAGTGGTGGCGCAACTGGGACTCGCGGACGAGGCCATTGTTGTCAACCTGCAGGGTGACGAGCCGCTGGTGCCCCCGGCACTGCTCGCGCAGGTGGCGCAGCTGCTGCACGAGCGCGCCGAGGCCGCCATCGCCACCGCCTGCCATGCCATCCATGATGTTGCCGAGGTGTTGAGCCCCAACGTCGTCAAGGTGACGTTTGACCGGCGGGGCTACGCCCACTATTTCAGTCGCGCGCCCATTCCGTTTGCACGCGACCTGTGGGCCCGGGGTGCGACCGGACTGCCCGCGCAGGATGCCTATTTTCGCCACATCGGCTTGTACGCCTATCGCGCCGGTTTTTTGCGCGTCTATGGCGGCCTTGCCGCGGCGCCAAGTGAGCAACTCGAAGCGCTGGAACAGCTGCGCGCGCTCTGGCACGGCTTTCGCATTGCCGTGGCGGTCTGCGCCGAAGCGCCGCCGCCGGGCGTTGATACGGCTGAAGACCTGGCGCAGACGCGGGCGCTGTTTGCGCGGACCTGAACAGTTTGACCGCCGGGTTTGACCACGGCGGCCGGAAGCGGTAAGTTCAATACTTCAGTACCTTAACGATCCGGCCCACCTTATAAGGCCGGACGCAACGACAAGGAAACATCATGCGGCTCATCCTGCTCGGACCACCGGGTGCTGGCAAGGGAACCCAGGCCAGCTTCATCAAGGAGAAGTTCGGCATACCGCAAATCTCCACCGGCGACATGTTGCGCGCAGCGGTCAAGGCCGGAACGCCGCTTGGCGTGGCGGCGAAAAAAGTCATGGATTCGGGCGGTTTGGTGTCCGATGAAATCATTATCGGCCTGGTAAAAGAACGGCTGAAACAGCCCGACTGCGCCAAGGGCTACCTGTTCGACGGGTTTCCACGCACCATTCCCCAGGCCGACGCGATGAAGGAGGCCGGTGTCGGCCTTGATTTCGTTCTCGAGATCGACGTCGCCGACGAGGAAATCGTCCTGCGCATGAGCGGGCGCCGCGTACACGCCGCGAGCGGCCGAACCTACCACGTCAAATTCAACCCGCCCAAGGTCACCGGCAAGGACGACCTCACCGGCGAGGTGCTGATACAGCGCGACGACGACCGCGAAGAGACGGTGAAAAAACGCCTCGAGGTCTACCACACCCAGACGCGCCCACTGGTGGAGTATTACTCACGCTGGGCGGCTGCGGGCGACCCGCGCGCACCCAAGTACCGCAAAATCGCCGGCACCGGTGCCGTGGAGGAAATCCAGCGCCGGTCATTGGCCGCCTTGGCATGAACCGTAGTGCGCCAATGCGCCGCGTCACGCTGACGCAATACCTTATCGAACAGCAGCGCGAAAAAGGCGCAGTGTCGGCCGACCAGAGACTGCTTATCGAGGTGGTTACGCGCGCCTGCAAAGTGATCGGCAACGCCGTATCCAAGGGGGCGCTGGGCGGGGTGCTTGGTGGTGCCGGCACCGACAACATTCAGGGTGAGGCGCAAAAAAAACTCGATGTCATTTCCAACGAGGTGCTGCTCGAGGCCAACGAATGGGGCGGGCATCTTGCCGCCATGGCCTCGGAAGAAATGGAGCATCCGCACCAGATTCCCAGCCGTTACCCGCGCGGCGAGTTCCTGCTGCTGTTTGACCCGCTCGACGGATCGTCGAATATCGACGTCAACGTCTCTATCGGTACGATCTTTTCGGTATTGCGCTGCCCCGAGGGTGTGAAGGATCCGGACGAGAACGCTTTTTTGCAGCCCGGTCGCGAACAGGTTGCGGCGGGATTTGCCGTGTACGGCCCGTCGACAGTGCTGGTGCTTACCGTGGGCCACGGCGTGGCCGTATTCACCCTTGATCGTGAACTGGGCAGCTTCGTGTTGACCCAACCCGATGTCACGATCCCCGCTGATACGCAGGAATTTGCCATCAACATGTCCAATATGCGCCACTGGCATGCGCCGGTTACACGCTACATCGATGAATGCCTCGCCGGTAAAACCGGCGTGCGCGGCAAGGACTTCAACATGCGCTGGGTGGCCTCGATGGTGGCCGACATGTTCCGCATCCTCTGCCGCGGCGGCGTGTTCATGTACCCGTGTGACGCGAAGAGTCCCAAGGGCCGCCTGCGCCTTCTCTACGAGGCGAACCCCATGGCCTTTATCGTCGAGCAGGCCGGTGGCGCGGCTACCGACGGGGTGACGCGTATCCTCGATCTGCAGCCGACCGCCTTGCATCAGCGGGTTGGCGTGGTGCTCGGTTCGCGCAACGAAGTCGAACGCGTGACTGCCTACCATCGCGAGGCGCTTGGTACGGCTCATGCCGAAACGACCGCGTAACGGGGTTTACGCGCAGTCCGGAGGGATGACTGCCGTCATCAACGCTTCGGCAGCAGCGGTGATCGAAACCGCGCGAAAACATAAAACCCGCATCGGCAAGGTCTTTGCCGGCCGTAACGGCATTCTCGGGATTCTCACCGAGGATTTGATCGACACCTCGAAAGACAGCGCCAGCGCCATTGCCGCGCTCAAGCACACGCCGGGCGGCGCTTTCGGGTCCTGTCGCTACAAATTGAGGGGGCTGGAGGAAAACCGCGCCCAGTACGAGCGCCTTGTCGAGGTGTTTCGCGCACACGACATCGGCTATTTTTTCTACAACGGCGGCAATGACTCGGCCGACACCTGCTTCAAGGTGTCGCAGATATCGGAAAAACTTGGTTATCCGGTGGCCTGCATTCATGTGCCAAAAACGGTGGACAACGACCTTGCGGGCACCGATAACTGCCCGGGTTTCGGCTCGGTCGCAAAATATGTCGCCACCTCGATGCGCGAGGCGGCCTTCGACGTAGCCTCCATGGCGAGGACCTCGACCAGGATATTCGTCATGGAAGTGATGGGGCGCCACGCCGGCTGGATCACCGCGGCGGTGGGCCTCGCCGCGGACAAGTCCCATGACATTCCGCTGGTGCTGCTGTTTCCCGAAGTGGCGTTCGACGAGGAGAAGTTTCTTGCCCGTGTCGATGCGCTGGTCAAGTCTCACGGCTATTGCTGTATCGGCGTCTCTGAGGGCCTGCGCGCCGGCGATGGCAAGTTTTTTTCGCAGGTTGGGCTCACGGACCCATTCGGTCATGTGCAGCTGGGGGGTGCAGGCGAGCTCGTCTCCAGGCTTATCGGCAGCAAACTCGGCTATAAATACCACTGGGCGCTGGCCGATTACCTGCAGCGGTCGGCCCGCCATATCGCCTCAAAGACCGACCTGGAACAGTCCTACGCCGTCGGCAAGGCGGCTGTCGAGTACGCCTTAAAGGGCATGAACGCGGTGATGCCGGCCATCCGCCGCAGCAGCCAGAAACCCTACCGCTGGAAACTCGAACCGGCGCCGCTGGCGGACACCGCCAACAAGGAAAAAATGCTGCCTGCTTCTTATATCAGTGCCGACGGTTTTGGCATCACGCAGCAGGCGCGCAATTACCTTGCGCCGCTGGTGCAGGGCGAGGCCCCGCCGCCGTATCGCAACGGGCTACCCGACTTTGTCGTGCTGAAGAATGTGCCGGTGCCCAAGCGCCTGGGGGCGTTCAAGCTCTGATCTGCGGTTCCAGGCGCAGTCTTCCCCGGTCAAGGGCCGCGCCGGGAGGATGATTGAGGCAAGTCCAGGCCGTACACGTTGATGGAGGCGATCCATGGAAAACACTTCAGGCCAGGGCAAGGCGGCGGTAGTTCCGGACGAGGTGCGTGGCTGGAGTTGGGGCGCCTTCCTGCTCAACTGGATCTGGGGCCTGTTCAACCGCACCTGGATCGCGCTCGCGGTGCTGTTGCCGGTCATCGGTTTTGTCGTCTGGATCATCCTCGGGCTCAAGGGCAACGAATGGGCCTGGCGCAACAAGCGCTGGGACGATGTCGAGCACTTCAAGCGCGTGCAACGCAAATGGGCCATCGCCGGCCTGGT